>NZ_JBUDGD010000021.1:0-77366 GCF_055484735.1 Pseudomonas sp. 15C
CGGATCGATCCCGGAGCGAAGGGACCCGAGCTTGCGAGGGCCGTACGTAGGAGCAAGCGTTTTGGGTTACCTTTTTGGCGTTTGAAAAAGGTGACCCGCCGTAAGGGCGGAACCCTAAGCAGCCGTGACCGCAGCAACGGATATGTACACAAACAAAAAACCAGCGCCTGGAAGAAAGTCTTCGCGAGCAGGCTCGCTCCCACAGTTTCAACCGCGTACATCAAGCAGATACTGGCCGGCTGTAAGGCTCTCGCTCACAAATTCGGGACCAAAAAAAACCCGCAGACAATCACTCATCTGCGGGTTTCCCTTTTCAGCCGCCACAAAGATCAGAAATCTTCCAGCCGCCACACCTCATAAGCCGGCGTCTCATACGGATGACTCAATTTCAACGCTGCCACAACAGCAACAATCAACTCATCCGCAACGACCAGCTCGACCTTCCACTCCTCGACCCGCTCAACCTGCCCCGCCTCGCCAACGAACGGCTGACTGCCCTCCAACGGCCGAAACTGACCAGCGCCGAGCACCTGCCACGCACAGTGGTCATAGTCACCGATCCGCCCACCCCCGGCAGCGAACACAGCGCCCTTGACCACCTCGACATGACTGTCGGGAACGAAAAACGCGAGCTTGTACACAGGCCTTAATTAACCCGCTTTTAGTTTACCCAGACTCGCGCATTACGGAACATGCGCATCCAAGGTGCATCTTCGTTCCAGTCTTCCGAGCGCCACGAGTTCTGCACCGCGCGGAATACCCGCTCAGGGTGCGGCATCATGATCGTCACGCGGCCGTCACGGCTGGTGAGACCGGTGATCCCGCGCGGCGAGCCGTTCGGGTTCGCCGGATAGGCTTCGGTGACCTTGCCATGGTTGTCGACGAAACGCATCGCCACGCAACCGGACAGATCGGCTTCCAGCAGTGCTTCTTCGCTGGCGAACTCGGCATGCCCCTCACCGTGTGCGATAGCGATCGGCATGCGCGAACCGGCCATGCCCTGCAGGAAGATCGAGTTCGACTCCTGGATCTGCACCATCGCCACGCGCGCTTCGAACTGCTCGGAGCGGTTGCGCACGAAGTGCGGCCAGAACTCGCTGCCCGGAATCAGTTCGTGCAGGTTGGACATCATCTGGCAACCGTTGCACACCCCGAGGGTGAAGCTGTCGTTACGCTCGAAGAAGCCCTGGAACGCATCGCGGGCGCGGCTGTTGAACAGCGCCGACTTGGCCCAGCCTTCACCGGCGCCGAGGACGTCGCCGTAGGAGAAGCCACCGCAGGCCACCAGGCCTTTGAACTCGTTGAGGTCGACACGGCCAGCGAGGATGTCGCTCATGTGCACGTCGATCGCGTTGAAACCGGCGCGGTCGAACGCGGCGGCCATTTCCACCTGACCGTTGACGCCCTGCTCACGCAGCACCGCCACCTGTGGACGGATGCCCTTCTTGATGTACGGCGCGGCGATGTCCTGGTTGACGTCGTAGCTGAGCTTGACGCTCAGGCCCGGATTGTCCTCTTCCAGCAGCACGTCGAATTCCTGCTCGGCGCACTCGGCGTTGTCGCGCAGACGCTGGATCTGGTAGCTGGTCTCGGCCCACTGACGCTGCAGCAGACGACGCTGGCCTTCGAACACGGTGTCGCCATTGAAGGTGATATTGATCTGGCCGTTGTTGATCGGCTGGCCGATCACCGACACGCAGTCGCCAAGGCCCGCTGCGCTGAATTGCGCGAGGATGTCCGGGGTGGCGTCCTGACGCACCTGGATCACCGCACCCAGTTCTTCGTTGAACAGAATCCCGGCGATTTCCGCGGCGGATTCGGCAACGCTGTCCAGGTTCAGGCTCAGACCGCAGTGGCCGGCGAAGGCCATTTCCACCACGGAGGTCAGCAGACCGCCGTCGGAACGGTCGTGGTACGCCAGCAGGTGACCGTCGGCGTTCAAGCCCTGGATCACCGCAAAGAAGGCTTTCAGGTCTTCGGCGTCATCGACGTCCGGCGCGTGTTTGCCCAGTTTGCCGTGGACCTGCGCAAGTATCGACGCACCCATACGGTTCTGCCCGCGACCGAGGTCGATCAGGATCAGGTCGGTGGTGCCCTTGTCCATGCGCAGTTCAGGGGTCAGGGTCTGACGGATGTCAGCCACTGGCGCGAAACCGGTCACGATCAGCGACATCGGCGAGGTCACGGTCTTGTCTTCGCCGTTATCGTTCCAGCGCGTGGCCATGGACATCGAGTCCTTGCCCACCGGAATGGTGATGCCCAGCTCAGGGCACAGTTCCATACCGACCGCTTTCACGGTGTCGTACAGACGCGCGTCTTCGCCCGGGTGGCCGGCTGCCGACATCCAGTTCGCCGACAGTTTGATGTCGGAAAGCTTGTTGATGCGCGAAGCGGCAATGTTGGTGATGGTTTCACCGATGGCCATGCGGCCGGATGCCGGGGCGTCCAGCAGAGCCAGCGGCGTGCGCTCGCCCATCGCCATGGCTTCACCGGTGTAGACGTCGAAACTGGTGGCAGTGACGGCAACGTCGGCCACCGGCACCTGCCATGGGCCAACCATCTGGTCACGGGCCACGAGGCCAGTGATGGTGCGGTCGCCGATGGTGATCAGGAAGCTCTTGCTCGCCACGGCCGGGTGATGCAGAACGCGTTCGATGGACTCGGTGATGTCGAGGTTCGACGGATCGAAGTCATCGCCCAATTCAGCTTCGCGAACCACCGAACGGTGCATGCGCGGGGCCTTGCCCAGCAACACCTCCAGTGGCATGTCCACCGGGTTGTTGCCGAAGTGGCTGTCGGTCACGGTCAGTTGCGGCTCGGCAGTGGCTTCACCGACTACGGCAAACGGGCAACGCTCGCGTTCGCAGATCGCCTTGAAACGCTCGAAATCAGCCGGGCCGACCGCCAGGACGTAACGTTCCTGGGATTCGTTGGACCAGATTTCGTGCGGGGCCATGCCCGGCTCGTCGTTGGGAATGTTGCGCAGTTCGAAACGGCCACCGCGGTCGCCGTCATTGACCAGTTCCGGGAAGGCGTTGGACAGACCGCCCGCACCGACGTCGTGGATGAAGCTGATCGGGTTCTTGTCACCGAGTTGCCAGCAACGGTCGATGACTTCCTGGCAGCGACGCTCCATCTCAGGGTTTTCACGCTGTACGGAAGCGAAGTCGAGATCCGCCGAGCTGGTGCCGGTGGCCATCGAGGACGCTGCGCCGCCGCCCAGGCCGATGAGCATCGCCGGGCCGCCGAGCACGATCAGCTTGGAGCCGACAACGATCTCGCCTTTCTTGACGTGTTCTTCGCGGATGTTGCCCATGCCGCCGGCGAGCATGATCGGCTTGTGGTAACCGCGCACTTCATCACCGTGCGGGGTGGTAATCGATTGTTCGAAGGTACGGAAGTAGCCAGTCAGTGCCGGACGGCCGAATTCGTTGTTGAACGCAGCGCCGCCGAGCGGGCCTTCGATCATGATGTCCAGCGCGGTAACGATGCGCTCAGGCTTGCCGTACGGCACTTCCCATGGCTGTTCGAAGCCGGGGATCTGCAGGTTGGATACGGTGAAACCGGTCAGGCCGGCCTTTGGCTTGGCGCCACGACCGGTAGCGCCTTCGTCACGGATCTCGCCGCCGGAGCCGGTCGATGCGCCCGGGAACGGAGCGATCGCAGTCGGGTGGTTGTGGGTTTCAACCTTCATCAGGATGTGCACCGGCTCCTGCACCGCGCCGTACTGGCGGGTTTCAGGGTTCGGGAAGAAGCGGCCGGCGACGTTGCCGACGATCACCGAAGCGTTGTCCTTATAAGCCGACAGAACGCCTTCGCTGTGCATCACGTAGGTGTTCTTGATCATGCCGAACAGACTCTTTTCCTGGCTCTGGCCGTCGATGTCCCAACTGGCGTTGAAAATCTTGTGGCGGCAGTGTTCGGAGTTGGCCTGAGCGAACATCATCAGTTCGATGTCGTGCGGGTTGCGCTTCAAACCGTTGAAGGCGTTGACCAGATAGTCGATCTCGTCTTCGGCCAGGGCCAGGCCCAGCTCGGTGTTGGCCTTTTCCAGCGCGGCGCGGCCGCCACCGAGGATGTCGATCGCGGTCAGCGGCTTCGGCTCGGCGTGGCTGAACAGACCGGCAGCCTGTTCGAGGTTGGCCAGCACGATCTGGGTCATGCGGTCATGCAGGGCGTCCGAGATCAACTGCGCTTCGGCTTCGCTGAACTGGCCAGCCACGTAGAAGGCGATACCGCGCTCCAGACGCTGGATCTTGCTCAGGCCGCAGTTGCGAGCGATGTCGCTGGCCTTGCTCGACCAGGGCGAGATGGTGCCGAAACGCGGCAACACCAGAAACAGACGGCCGGTCGGCTCTTGAACCGGAACGCTTGGACCGTACTTCAGAAGGCGCGCAAGCACCTGCTGTTCGTCGCCGGTCAGGACGCCGGTGACTTCGGCGAAGTGAGCGAATTCAGCATACAGGCCACTGACAGCTGGAACCTTCTGGCTCAGTTGCTCAAGGAGTTTGCTGTGGCGAAAGGCAGAAAGGGCAGGAGCGCCGCGCAGGATCAACATCTTCGGGACAGCCTCGGGAAGGGGTGTGCTTTGAGGCCGTGCATTCTAGCCTAAACCGCCCTCAACATCACCCGAAACGCTACGCGCGGTTGCATTCGCCTGCCCTTCTGTGTTTCTGCCTCCGGGGTCAGGTAAATCACCCTTGTAACAACCGCTTATTTTTACTGCAACAAAAAGCCTGATCCGCCCGCTTTCATGGGGTTTCGTTCGATTTTGTGACCTTTAGCAGACTCCTCGCGCGCTGTCGAGATATGGCGCCCGTGGCCGTTTGCGTATACTGCGCAGATGTTTTTTCCAACGGCTTTGCGTCCGCGGTACGCCAAATGGCTGATCGCAACCGGACTCTTCCTGATGCTCAGTGGCTGTGTTGATAAACCCAACACCCTCGAGCGCGTAAAGGAGGATGGTGTGCTGCGGGTAATCACCCGTAACAGCCCCGCCACCTACTTTCAGGATCGCAGCGGTGAAACCGGCTTCGAATACGAGCTGGTGAAGCGCTTTGCCGACGATTTGGGCGTCGAGCTGAAGATCGAGACCGCCGACAACCTCGATGACCTGTTCAACCAGATAGGCAAGCCCAATGGTCCGGTGCTCGCCGCGGCCGGTCTGGTCAGCAGCGATGAACGCAAAAAACAGGTGCGGTTTTCCCACTCCTACCTTGAAGTCACCCCGCAGATCATCTATCGCAACGGCCAGTCGCGGCCGACCGATCCTGGTGATCTGGTCGGCAAGAAGATCATGGTGCTCAAGGGCAGCACCCACGCCGAACAACTGGCCGAGCTGAAACAGAAATTTCCCGCCATTGAGTACGAAGAATCTGACGCCGTCGAGGTAGTCGATTTGTTGCGCATGGTCGATGAAGGGCAGATCGATCTGACCCTGGTCGATTCCAACGAAGTGGCGATGAACCAGGTGTACTTCACCAACATTCGTGTGGCCTTCGACCTTGGCGATGCGCGCAGCCAGAGCTGGGCGGTGGGGCCGGGCGAAGACAACAGCCTGCTCAACGAAATCAACGCCTACCTCGACAAGGTGCAGAAAAACGGCACCTTGCAACGGCTGAAGGATCGTTATTACGGCCACGTCGACGTGCTCGGCTACATGGGCGCCACAACCTTCGCCCAGCACTTGCAGCAGCGTCTGCCGAAGTACGAACAGCACTTCAAGAATTACGCGAAGAAAGAAAAAGTCGACTGGCGCTTGCTCGCGGCGATCGGTTATCAGGAATCGCTGTGGCAGCCGACGGTTACCTCGAAAACCGGCGTGCGCGGCTTGATGATGTTGACCCAGAACACCGCGCAGGCAATGGGCGTGTCCAACCGTCTCGACCCCAAGCAAAGCATCATGGGCGGCGCCAAGTACCTGGCGTACATGAAGGATCAGCTCGACGATTCGATCAAGGAGCCGGACCGCACCTGGTTCGCGCTGGCGGCGTATAACGTCGGCAGCGGCCACCTCGACGACGCACGCAAACTGACCGCCAAGGAAGGGTTGAACCCGGACAAGTGGCTGGACGTGAAGAAGATCCTGCCGCGCCTGTCGCAGAAGCAGTGGTACAGCAAGACCCGCTATGGCTACGCCCGCGGCGGCGAGCCGGTGCATTTCGTGGCGAACATCCGTCGCTACTACGACATCCTCACCTGGGTGACCCAACCGCAGCTTGAAGGCGATCAGGTGGCCGAGGGTAATCTGCATGTGCCGGGGATCGACAAGTCGAAACCGGCGCAGGAACCAGCCCCGCTCTGATAGACACCTGAAACTAAATGTGGGAGCCAGCCTGCTGGCGATAGCGGTTGATCATTCAACATCTTCGTTGACTGATACTCCGCTATCGCCAGCAGGCTGGCTCCCACAGGTGTTATGCGGTGTCCTTTAGACCTTGGCGGCAGCCAGGATCAGCGCTTTCATTTCGGAAACAGCAGACTTGAACCCGACAAACAACGCATGCGCCACCAGCGCATGGCCGATGTTCAGTTCGTTGATGCCTTTGATCGCCGCCACCGCTTCGACGTTGTGGTAATGCAGGCCATGCCCGGCGTTGACAATCAGGCCTTGCGCCAGCCCGAACGCCACGCCATCGGCGACACGCTTGAGCTCTTCAGCCACTTGCGTCGGAGTTTCGGCGTCGGCGTAACGCCCGGTGTGCAGTTCGATCGCGGGAGCGCCGACGCGTTTGGAGGCGGCAATCTGCCGCTCATCCGCATCGATAAACAGCGACACTTCGCTGCCGATCTTCGACAGCCGCTCAACCGCTGCCCTGATGCGCTCTTCCTGTCCCGCTACATCGAGGCCACCTTCAGTGGTCAGTTCCTGGCGCGTCTCCGGCACCAGACAGATGTGCGCCGGGCGAATGCGCTCGGCGAACGCCATCATCTCTTCGGTGACGCCCATTTCGAAGTTCATTCGCGTCTGCAGCACCTCCTTGAGCAGCAGGACGTCGCGCTCCTGGATGTGACGGCGGTCTTCGCGCAGGTGCACGGTGATGCCATCGGCGCCCGCCTCTTCCGCGTCCAGCGCTGCCTTGACCGGGTCAGGGTAACGCGTGCCACGAGCCTGACGCAGGGTGGCAACGTGGTCGATGTTCACGCCGAGAAGAATGCGATTGCTGTTGGTCACGAGTGCGCTCCTGAAGGGAAGAATTCGGCGCACAGCATATCAGGGCTTGCGAAACAGCTCGCGGCTTACCAGCGGTCGACCGCCCAGATGTACCGCCAATGCCTGACGCATCAGGCGCTTGGCCGCTGACAGCGCGCCGGTGGCTGACCAGTCGGCTTCAGCCATCGCCAGCAGTTCCACACCATTGAACAGGCCGGGTTGCAGCAGGAACACCCGCTCAAGCCCGGCATCCACTTGCAGACGATAGAGGCCGTCTTCGGCGATGGGTTCGCCGTGCACATCCGTGTTCAGCGAGAAGCCATAGCCGAGGTCGTCGAGCAGGCGCCATTCGAAAGAACGCAGCAACGGTTCCAGCGGCCGCCCCTCAGCCAGTGCAAGCAATGTCGCGGCGTAGTGATCGAACACCGCAGGGTGCGGATCTTCGGCCGGCAGCAGACGAATCAACAGCTCGTTGAGATAGAGACCGCTGAACAACGCCTCACCGTTGAGCCACGCCGACGTGCCGGAGCTTTCCATGCGCCCGACATTCTTCAACTCGCCCTTGCCGCGAAACTCGACGTCCAGCGCCACGAACGGCCGCGCCAGCGTGCCGGCCTTGCCACGCGCACTGCGCAACACCGCCCGCAGCCGACCTTGCGGCGTCAGGAAGTCGACCAGCGCACTGGTTTCGCGGTAGGCGCGCGAATGCAGGACGTAGGCAGGTTGGGCGGGAGGCGGGTATTGCGACATTGAGTTCTCGATGAACAAACGCAGTTTTTATACACAACCCAAAACTACTGTGGGAGCGAGCCTGCTCGCGAAAGCGGAGTGACAGTCAACATCAATGCTGAATGTTACATCCCCTTCGCGAGCAGGCTCGCTCCCACAGCGGGTATCGGTGTTATCAGGTTTGGTGCTTACAGATCGCCATAACCCAGCGAACGCAGCGCACGCTCGTCGTCGGACCAGCCGCCCTTCACCTTGACCCACAGGTTGAGCATGATCTTGGAGTCGAACAGCAGCTCCATGTCCTTGCGCGCTTCGGTGCCGATGCGCTTGATGCGCTCGCCCTTGTCGCCAATGATGATTTTCTTCTGGCCGTCACGCTCGACGAGGATCAACGCATGGATGTGCAGGGTCTTGCCCTGCTGCTTGAACTCTTCGATCTCGACGGTGATCTGGTATGGCAGCTCGGCGCCCATCTGACGCATGATTTTTTCACGCACCAGTTCAGCGGCGAGGAAGCGGCTGCTGCGGTCGGTGATCTGGTCTTCGGGGAAGAAGTGATCGTTTTCCGGCAGGTGGTCGGCGATGACCTTTTCCAGCGCCTCGAGGTTATGCCCGTGCTGCGCGGAAATCGGGATGATCTGGGCGTTCGGCAACTGCTCCTGCAACCAGCTCAGGTGCGGCATCAGCTCGGCCTTGTCTTCGATGCGATCGGTCTTGTTCAGCGCGACGATCAGCGGGCCGGTGACGTATTGCACACGCTCGAGGACCATCTGGTCTTCTTCGGTCCACTTGGTGCGGTCGACCACGAAGATCACCACGTCGACGTCTTTCAACGCCGCCGAAGCAGTTTTGTTCATGTAACGGTTCAGGGCCTTTTCGCCGCCCTTGTGCATGCCGGGGGTGTCGACGTAGATCGCCTGCACATCGCCCTCGGTCTTGATCCCGAGCATGTTGTGGCGGGTGGTCTGCGGCTTGCGCGAGGTGATCGCGAGCTTCTGGCCGAGGATGTGGTTGAGCAGCGTCGACTTGCCGACGTTGGGACGGCCGACGATGGCAACGTAGCCACAGCGAGTTGCGTTTGTATCAGTCATTGCCATTCTCCACGCCCAGGGCAATCAGTGCTGCGGCGGCCGCTACCTGTTCGGCAATACGACGGCTCACACCCTGACCTCGGCTTTTTTCATTCAGTAAGACCACTTCGCATTCGACGAAGAAGGTTCGGCAGTGCGGCTCGCCTTGGATATCCACCACTTCGTAGCGCGGCAGTTCGCAACCGCGCGACTGCAAGTGTTCCTGCAGACGGGTTTTCGGGTCCTTGTTGGTGTCGACCAGCGTCAGGCCTTCGAACTCGCCGGCCAGCCAGGCCAGTACGCGTTCGCGGGCGACGTCCATGCCGGCATCGAGGTAGATCGCACCGATCAACGCTTCGAGGGCATCGGCCAGAATCGACTCGCGACGGAAGCCGCCGCTTTTCAACTCACCGGAACCCAGTCGCAGGTAATCGCCAAGGTCGAAACCGCGCGCCAGTACGGCCAGCGTCTCACCTTTTACCAGGCGTGCGCGCAAACGCGACAACTGGCCTTCGCGGGCCAGCGGAAAGCGATCGAACAATGCCTCGCCGGCGACGAAATTGAGGATGGCATCACCGAGGAATTCCAGGCGTTCGTTGTTGCGCCCGGCAAAACTGCGGTGCGTGAGGGCCAGCAGCATCAGCTCCTGATCCTTGAAGGTGTAACCGAGCTGGCGCTCGAGACGGCTTAGAGAAACGCTCACGGTTTACCCACGCTGAGTTCGTGGCTGGATTCCACTGCCATCGCCGGGGTGCGGCGCAGGCCTGGGACAATTAACGCTGTGTTCAAAAATTAAATCCTGGCGATTGTGAAGCCGATTGTACCGGCTCCAGAAATGCATTCGGCGCTGTGGTCAACAGCGCCGTGTGTGATTACTTGATCAGGCCAACCCGCGAGAAATTCGGCAGGTGGCTGAGTTTTGGCTCCGGCCAGCTCATCCAGACCGCAAAGGCCTTGCCGACGATATTCTGGTCGGGAACCATGCCCAGCAGGTTCTTGGGAATGTTCGGATCATCCCAGTAACGGCTGTCATTGGAGTTGTCGCGGTTGTCGCCCATCATGAAGTAGTGCCCGGCAGGCACGGTCCAAGAGCGGTCCGGCGTGGCGCGATAGCGGCTCATCTCCTTGCGGATCAGGTGCTCGGCGGCGCCCAGTTTCTCTTTGTAGAGTTCAGCGCTGCCCAGCGTGCCCGGCTCGGAACCGACCATCTGCTCGGCAATCGATTCGCCATTGACGAAAAGACGCTTGTCAGCGGTGTAGCGCACCGTGTCGCCCGGCAGGCCGACCACACGCTTGATGTAGTTGACGTTGGGGTCGCTCGGGTAGCGGAACACCATCACATCGCCGCGCTGCGGATCACCGACTTCGATGATTTTCTTGTCGATCACCGGCAGGCGGATCCCGTAGGAAAACTTGTTCACCAGAATGAAGTCGCCGACGTCCAGGGTCGGTTTCATCGAGCCGGAAGGAATCTGGAACGGCTCCACCAGGAACGAACGCAGCACCAGCACGATGAACAACACGGGAAAGAACGACTTGCCGTATTCGACCAGCAGCGGTTCCTTGTTGAGCTTTTCAACCACCACGACATCTGGCTGGCTGACGCTGCCCTGATAGGACGCGATGGCCGCCCGGCGACGCGGCGCCAGAATCAACAGATCGAGCAACGCCAACAGGCCGCAGACGAACACGGCGATGACCAGCAACAGCGGGAAATTTAGTGACATAGGACCTGACTATTCCAACCTGAGCACGGCAAGGAAGGCTTCCTGTGGAATTTCCACGTTGCCGACCTGCTTCATGCGTTTCTTACCGGCCTTCTGCTTCTCCAGCAGTTTCTTCTTACGGCTGACGTCACCACCGTAGCATTTGGCCAATACGTTCTTTCTGAGTGCCTTGACGGTTGTCCGCGCAACGATCTGCCCGCCAATGGCGGCCTGAATCGCTACGTCGAACATCTGCCGCGGGATCAGCTCTTTCATCTTCTCGGTCAACTGGCGACCTTTGTAGTGCGAGTTGTCACGGTGCACGATCAATGCGAGGGCATCGACCTTGTCGCCGTTGATCAGCACGTCCAGTTTCACCAGATTAGCCGATTGGTAACGATCGAAATGGTAGTCCAGCGAAGCATAGCCACGGCTGGTGGACTTGAGACGGTCGAAGAAGTCCAGGACCACTTCGTTCATCGGCAGGTCGTAGGTCACTTGCACCTGATTGCCCAGGAACAGCATGTCGACCTGCACACCACGTTTTTCGATGCACAGGGTGATGACGTTGCCCAGGTGTTCCTGCGGGACCAGGATATTGGCCCGCACGATCGGCTCGCGCATGTCTTCGATCGACGACACATCCGGAAGCTTGGAGGGGTTGTCGACGTAAATCGTTTCACCGGTTTTCAGCACCAGCTCGAAGATTACCGTCGGCGCGGTGGTGATCAGGTCCAGGTCGTATTCGCGCTCGAGACGCTCCTGGATGATTTCCATGTGCAGCATGCCGAGGAAGCCGCAACGGAAGCCGAAGCCCAGGGCGTCGGAGCTTTCCGGGGTGTACTGCAGCGACGAGTCGTTGAGGGTCAGCTTCTGCAGCGCTTCGCGGAAATCCTCGAAGTCGTCGGAGCTGACCGGGAACAGACCGGCGTAAACCTGTGGCTGGATGCGTTTGAAGCCGGGCAGCACTTCAACGTCCGGGGTCGAGGCCAGGGTCAGGGTGTCACCGACCGGTGCACCGTGAATGTCCTTGATGCTGGCAATGATGAAGCCCACTTCACCGGCTTTCAGGTCAGTGGTGGCGGTGTGTTTCGGGTTGAACACGCCGACGCTGTCGACCAGATGGATCTTGCCGGTGGACTTGACGAGGATCTTGTCGCCCTTCTTCACCCGGCCGTGACGCACACGTACCAGGGAGACAACGCCCAGATAGTTGTCGAACCACGAATCGATGATCAACGCTTGCAGCGGATCTTCGATGTTGCCGGTCGGCGCCGGAATCGTGTGCACCAGACGCTCGAGGACTTCGTCGACACCCAGGCCGGTCTTGGCGCTGCAGGTCACGGCGTCGGTGGCGTCGATGCCGATGATCTTCTCGATCTCGTCCTTGACGCGATCGGGATCGGCCTGCGGCAGGTCGATCTTGTTCAGCACCGGCATGACTTCCAGGCCCTGCTCGATCGCGGTGTAGCAGTTGGCCACGGACTGGGCTTCCACGCCCTGACCGGCATCGACCACCAGCAATGCACCTTCACACGCGGCCAGGGAACGGCTGACTTCGTAGGTGAAGTCGACGTGGCCCGGGGTGTCAATGAAGTTCAGCTGGTACTTGATGCCGTCTTTGGCGGTGTAATAAAGGGTGACGCTGTGGGCCTTGATGGTGATCCCGCGTTCACGCTCAAGGTCCATGGAATCGAGGACCTGTGCCTCCATTTCACGCTCGGCCAGGCCGCCGCACATCTGGATGAAGCGATCGGCCAGCGTCGACTTGCCATGGTCAATGTGGGCGATGATGGAGAAATTGCGGATATGACTCAAATCACTCACGGATCAACACTCAAAAAGGCTGCAGGCATGGCCCGCCGAAAAATAGCCGGGAATTGTACCTGATAGTCCGCGCAAGCGTCACGTTCGCCTGTCATCTGGTTTGCATGCAAAAACGCCCCACTCTTGCGAGCGGGGCGTTTTCAGGGTTCAAGCGCTGAATGAAAGCTTGTTCATCAGCCCGCCCGTCTGAGCAGCCAGACACCCGCCAAGGCACACACACCAGCTGGTACCAGCACCGCAAACAGCGGCGAGAAACCGAACACCAGACTCGAAGGCCCAAGCAGATCCTGGACGATCCGGAAGGTGAACCCCACCAGTACACCTGTGAAAACTCGCTGACCGAGAGTCACCGAACGCAGCGGACCGAAAATGAAGGAGATCGCCATCAGCACCAGCGCGGCGGTAACCAGCGGCTGCAACACCTTGACCCAGAATGCCAGCCAGTAACGGCCGTTACTCAAGCCTTGTTCGGCCAGATAGTGGATATAACCCCACAGACCGCTGATCGACAGCGATTCCGGCGCCATGACCACGGTACTGAGCAATTGCGGGCTCAGCGACACGTCCCAGCGCTCGGTCGGCGTATTCACCACTTCAGTGCTGCGATCCTTGAACAGCGTGGTGGACACTTCGCTGAGCTGCCAGTGATCACCATCGAATTCGGCCTTCTTGGCGAAACTCGAGCTGAGCAGGTGGCGCTCTTTGTCGAAGTGGTAGCGGGTCACACCATACAGCAGGCCGTTCGGTTGCACGGCGTTGATGTGGATGAATTCCTCACCCTGACGGTGCCACATGCCGTGCTTGGCGCTTTGTGCATCGCCGCTGCCCTGCGCCAGCGAACGATTGGCCTGCGCCATGCTTTCGGTGGCCGGGGCGACATATTCGCCGATCAGCACGCCGGCCAGCATCAGCACCAGCATCGGTTTCATGACGGCCCAGACGATACGGCCGATCGACACGCCAGCGGCGCGCATCACCGTCAGCTCGCTGCTGCTGGCCAGACTGCCGAGGCCGATCAGGCAACCGATCAGCGCGGCCATCGGCAGCATTTCATAGAGACGGCGCGGCGCGGTCAGCAGCACGAAGCTCAGCACGTCGAGCAGCGTGTAGGTATCGCTGACGTCGCCCATTTCATCGATGAAGGCGAACAGCGTCGCCAGACCGAGGATGATCGCCAGCACAGCGATGATCGCCATGAACACGCTGCTGCCGATGTAGCGGTCGAGTTTAACCACGGGCCACCTCCAGCGCAGCGGAGCGACGGCTGGCCATTTTCAGGCGCAGCGGCTCCCAGTACAGCAGGCCGAGGCCAATCAGCAGGAAAATCGCGTGCACCCACCACAAACCGAGTGCCGGCGGGATCTTGCCCTTCTCGAGGGCGCCGCGCGCGGCAATCAGGATGGTCAGGTAAGCCATATAAAGAAGAATCGCCGGCAGCAGCTTGAGGAAACGCCCCTGGCGCGGGTTGACACGCGACAGCGGCACCGCCATCAGGGTCACGATGAATACCAGCAGCGGCAGCGACAAACGCCATTGCAGTTCGGTTCGGGAACGGATGTCATCGCTGCCCAGCAGCGACGAAGTCGGCATGGCGTCACGGTCGGTGACTTCCTCGCTGACGTCCGGCTTGGGCAGCAACACGCCGTAGGTCTCGTAGTGAATGGCGCGGTAATCGGCCTGACCCGGGCTGCCGTCATAGCGATAACCGTTGTCGAGGATCAGATAGCGATTGCCGTCAGGGCGGACTTCCTGACGGCCCGATTCGGCGACCAGCACGGAAATGCCGCGATCCTTTTGATCGGCGCCGAGGTTTTTCTGCGAAATGAACACGCTACCCAGATTGACCCGATCGTCGCTCAGGGTTTCGGTGTAGGTCACCCGGGTACCGTCGCGCAGCGCCTGGAAACGCCCGGGTTCGAGCGTGTCGAACTCGGTCAGCGCATCCTGCTTGTTCAGCAGCAGCTGGAACTGGTTTGCGCCTTGCGGGGCCAGGCCCAGACTGAGCCATGCCACCACCAGCGCCACCAGGGTCGCCGGGAACAGGGTCATGCGAAACAATTTCTGCTGGCTCATGCCGGTGGCCGAGAGCACGGTCATTTCGCTTTCAAGGTACAGGCGACCGTAGGCCAGCAGGATCCCGAGGAACAGGCCCAGCGGCAGAATCAGTTGCAGGAAACCCGGCAGGCGAAAGCCCATGATCAGGAACAGCGAGCCCGGATCGAGCTGGCCGGCAGCGGCCTGAGCCAGATATTTGATGAAGCGACCGCTCATGATGATGACCAGCAGCACGGCACTTACGGCGCTGAGGGTCAACAAGACTTCGCGGGACAGATAACGGAAGACGATCAAACCAGACACTCCAGGGTTGTCAGGCTAAGGCGGCCAAACAAGCAAGCACATCGACCGGCCCGCAACGCAGAGCGGTCGAAAAAAGATGCGGCATTATCCTGTGATTGGGTGCGCCTGTCACTGCGCACACTCATCCTTCGCTGTAATCCTTTGCTGATCGTACAACCTAGGGGCGTTCTCAATTAGTTTTCACACCGCGCCGAGTCTGCTGTTGTGCAGGGCAAGGCGCGAGAAGCGTGGTTTGGTCATTCCAAATAAGCTTCGAGCAACGCAGCCCTGCACAACAGCAGGCCCGGCCCTTCGGGTTGTGCCTTAAAGCCGGCCAGTCTGCGTTGCAGGCCTTGGAAAGGGAACAACCATTCCCAGCGGCCTGCGCCTTGCCTGGCTGGCTTTAAGGCGACAACGCGGTATGAAAACTAATTGAGAACGCCCCCTAGGGTTGTCAGGCGCGGGGAGCGAGGTTCAAACTGCGGCCCTTGTCGCAGGCTTTGGCCTGCGTCTCTTCTATCTATAAGCAGGCGACTGCGGACAGCGTCGAACGCCTGCGTGTTGACCATTCATTCAGGGATCCGGACATGGAACTGGTTGTAAAAAGCGTTAGCCCAGAAACGTTGAAAACCGCCACCCTGGTGGTTGCCGTCGGCGAAGGCCGCAAACTCGGCGTGGCCGCCAGCCAAGTCGATGAACTGAGCGGCGGCGCGATCAGCGCGGTCCTCAAGCGTGGCGATCTGGCCGGCAAGGTTGGTCAGAGCCTGCTGCTGCACAGCCTGCCGAACCTGAAAGCCGAGCGCGTGCTGCTGGTCGGCGTGGGCAAGGACGAAGAACTGGGCGACCGTCCCTTCCGCAAAATCGCTGCCGGCATCCTCAACACCCTTAAAGGTCTGGGCGGCGGCGATGCGGTACTGGCGCTCGACGAAGTCATCGTCAAAGGTCGCGACAGCTACGGCAAGACCCGTCTGCTGGCAGAAACCCTGGTCGACGGCGGCTACACCTTTGACCAGTTCAAGAGCCAGAAAGCCGAACCGCGCGCTCTGAAGAAAATCACCCTGCTGACCATCAAGGCGGCGCAGGCCGAAGTACAGCGTGCGGTCAATCACGCTACGGCGATTGCCAACGGCATGGCCTTCACCCGCGATCTGGGCAACCTGCCGCCGAACATTTGCCACCCGACTTTCATGGGCGAACAGGCCAAGAACCTCGGCAAAGAGTTCAAGGATCTGAAAGTCGAAGTGCTCGACGAGAAGAAGATCAAATCCCTCGGCATGGGTTCGTTCTATGCCGTTGGCCAGGGCAGCGCCCAGCCGCCGCGCCTGATCGTCATGCAATACAACGGCGGCAAGAAATCCGAGAAGCCGTACGCGCTGGTCGGTAAAGGCATCACTTTCGACACTGGCGGCATCAGCCTGAAGCCGGGCGCCGGCATGGACGAAATGAAATACGACATGGGCGGCGCCGCCAGCGTGTTCGGCACCCTGCGCGCCGTGCTCGAGCTGAAACTGCCGATCAATCTGGTGTGCATCCTCGCCTGCGCGGAAAACATGCCGAGCGGCAACGCTTCGCGTCCGGGCGACATCGTCACCACCATGAGCGGCCAGACCGTGGAAATCCTCAACACCGACGCCGAAGGCCGTCTGGTGCTGTGCGATGCGCTGACCTATGCCGAGCGTTTCAAGCCACAAGCGGTCATCGATATCGCCACCCTGACCGGCGCTTGCGTCGTAGCCTTGGGCGCGCACACCTCGGGCCTGCTGGGCAACAACAACGAACTGATCGGCCAGTTGCTCAGCGCCGGTCAGGCCGCCGACGACCGCGCCTGGCAACTGCCGCTGTTCGATGAGTACCAGGAGCAACTGGACAGCCCGTTCGCCGACATCGCCAACATTGGCGGGCCAAAAGCCGGCACCATTACCGCCGCGTGCTTCCTGTCGCGCTTCACCAAGAACCTCAACTGGGCGCACCTCGACATCGCCGGCACCGCGTGGACCAGCGGCGGCAAGGACAAGGGCGCAACCGGCCGTCCGGTGCCGTTGCTGACCCAATACCTGCTGGATCGCGCCAAAGCCTGAACCCGCTGACAAGTGGCGTCACTCTCGGGTGACGCTGCTTGCTGCCCTGGACCCGTAATGACCAAAGTCGACTTCTATATCCTGCCCAGCGCCGATCCTTCGGCTCGCCTGGACTTTGCCTGCAAGCTCACCGAGAAAGCCTGGCGCATGGGCCACCGCATCTACCTGCATTGCAGTGATGCCGCCCAGCGTGACGATCTCGATGCGCGCCTGTGGGCGTTCAAGGGCGAAAGCTTCGTGCCGCACGGCCCGGCAGACAGCGAACCGGAAGGTTTGATCGTACTGGGCCTGGGTGAGGATTGCGGTCTGCATCAGGATTTGCTGGTCAATCTCGACCTGAAAGTCCCGGCCTTCGCCAACAAATTCGCCCGAGTGGCGGAAGTAGTGGTCGAAGACCCGACGATTCGAGCGGCCGCGCGGGAGAGTTTCCGCTTCTACCGCGAACAGGGCTATTCTCTGCAAGACCACCGTTTACAGCGACTCTGAGCACTCCAATGGACACTCCGAAACCGCAACAGAAGTCCGCACACCTGCTGGACGATCTCGAATCGATCCGCCAGTTGCTCGGCGATGACAACCTGCAACCGCCCTTGCTGACCGATACGGTCGACGAAGGCGAACAGGAACAGATTCCGATGCTGTTCGACCCGGTCGGCAACGAGCCGCCCGCCGTCGCACCGCCCGCCGCACCCGCGCCGACAGCCACTGCACAACCGGCCGCACCGGTCGAAAAAGGCCCGGACGCCCTGCTGCATCTGGACAGCGAACTGCGCGCCGCCGCGCAATTGATCATGCAAGACGTGATCGACGACTTCGCCCCGCACATCGAAACCGAGATCAAACGTCGTCTCGATGCGCGAATGGAGCGGCTGCTGAGCCAGTACGAGTAGCCTTGGCACCCCACGATCAGCACTGAGTTGGCAACCCGGCAAACCTGACTTCTAGACGGTGTTGCTGCGATGCCAATCCAGTGTTCTGGCATGTCGGGGCGTGGCAACCATGCCTTTTCCCCGACTCACAAACTCTCGCGCCCAGTGCTCCGGAACTGCGGTGTTCAACGCCCCGTAAAAATCGAACAGTTCGCGGGTGTTTTCGATAATCGACCACTGCCCCTGGTGCACCATGGCTATCGGAAACGGGCCTGGCCGGGCAACCGCCTCCAAATATCCGTTGTCCTGTTTGACCTTGTCGAATTCATGACTCCACATATGTGAAACGAAGTTCACTTGCGGACCATGACGGATCACATTCATCGGAGTGTTATCGAACGGTCTCGCGGAATCCAGTTCGGCGATAGCATGATTGATCAAATTCATGACTTGCGCCTCCTCGCTACTTCCCGAGCGCGGAACACTACCTTTTCCTTGTCTTGACTGAATAACATCGTGCATATCGTAGTCACCCGTGTAGGGCGTGACGACTTTGAACTTCACCCAGGCATCCAGGAGTTCGTGTTCGATGGGACTTTGCAGATTAACGCTGTAGGAAACATCTTCATCGCTGATCCTATTGCGCGCATAAAGTCCTCGAACACCAGCCCGGCCCCACTGCCCCACTCGCCCGACCAACCCGCTTTTTTCTGCCTGCGCGAGCATCGCTTCAGCGCCATCCCCGTAAACTGCTTTCAAGGAAGACGGTTTGATGGTCTTTTCAAGAATGTTATGGCCCTTGGCAGCGGCACCTTCGCCCAAAGCCTTGATGGTGTAACTTCCGGACTCTCTAACGCTTATTGCTACATTGTGTTCTTTCGATATTTTTTCGAAGGCAGGCATATGCAATGGATGGATAAATGACTCGCCAACCATTTGCCTGGCTTCTTGCCCTTCCTTGTACAAACCATTGCTATCAAAAAACGTGACGGGATTATTGCCGACCATCATGAACAGGTTCATACCGTCCGCCGTTCCTGCCGGATCAGCACTTAACCAGCGCCCTGCCCAGGACTGATAGTAGCGCCAGCCAAAGTAGTAAAGTCCCGTGGCATCGCGTTCCTTTGCGCAGTATCTGGCGGTTTTGAAATCCGCCTCAATGGCACTTCGCGCCATCCATATGGCTGTGCCGCCGAATGGGTAATATTCCTCTTGGCTTACAAGCTTCCCCTCACCGTCCAGGACCACTGCGCTACTGCCAATCAAGTTGTCATAGCTGTAATACAGCAGGTCATTATCGGCGTTCGGCGGCCTCGGACTGTCCCAATGCAAGATTCGCAGTCGGGATCGACCTGACGCATCTGCGTTGATGACGTGCAGACGCTCCGCCACTGTTGCGCTGATACCCTTCGTTCTGAGTTCCAGTGACGGCAGGTAAACGACCCGCTGCTTGTGTATGCAACCACACACTTTCTGCGCGCTGAACTTCAGCACTCGCTGACTGGCACTGTCATAGCGATACGTCTCATGGTCATCCATCGCGCCATTACGCATCACCGGGGTCACTTGCAAAAGTTCGTTGCGCGGGGTCCAGACAAGCCGCTGCCCGGGCTGCAAAGTGGTCTGCTGCCCGCCCGCCGAGAAAAATGCTTCCACCTCCTCGGGATTTGTAGCCAAGGTGTCCAACACACCGCGATTGCTGCGGTTGCTGATCGTGACCTTGGTGGTGTGATTATTTTGCGAGGCTGGTGCGATGTGGCGTATCTGAATCAGATTGCCGGCCATATCGTAGCGGTAAGTGCGGGTGTAACTGGTGTAAGCGGCGTCGTCAGAACCGCAGACCAGAGGGGAGCCGCATGCCCCCTCGGCATTCGCCATCTCGCGTCCGGTTGCGCTGGTCAGTTGATAGAGCGAGTCATGGATATAAGTGTTTTGCGCCAGCATCTTCTGATTTCGCCAGAAGCATGGTGTCTGCGAATCGTCGCGCTCAACGCTGACGTTACCAACCGGATCATAGGTGTACTTCAGATCCTGTAGCACTTTAGCTCCCGCCGCATGCCCGAGCGGTCGTTCCACTCTGATTCCCGAGAGGCGCCGGGTTTCCTGCTCGTATTTCCAAGTGGTTACCACACCGTTGCCGCTCTCTTCACGCAGATTCTGACCCGCCGCCGAATACGTCAGCGACTTCACGACAACCCGTTCCGCGCTGCCCTTGAGCGTCACCCAGTGCCCCCGGATTGCTCCTGCCATATCGTAAGCAACGCGCTGCAGGTTGCCCGCTGCGTCCGTAGATCTATGCAGCGCGCCCGTCGCATCGGTGGTAACCAGACTGGTGAAGGTCTCGTCATCCAGGCCGTCATTCCAGTCGGAGGCGTTGTCACCCTGCCAATCGACCACCTCGCCCGGGTTGTCTGCGCGCTTGAAGAAACGACGGCTAATCGAGCGCGGCACACCTGTCAGCGCCACGCTATCAGTCTTCGTCAGACCGGCCGTGTCGTAGTGGCTCACGCACCGGCCGGCCAGGTTCAGCGCGATTTCAGCCTCAGTGTTTGCGGCATAGACCCTTCGCTCGCTGATTTTCGGGCGCTCGTTCCCCACCTGTTCGGAAATGCTGGTCAGACGACCGAGAAGATCGCTTTCTTCGTATTGGTAGGTGCTGGTAACAACCTGAGTAGTGTTTCCATGTTCGTGGTCAGGGTCTGGAATATTGCTTGCCACGCTGTAAGAACGACCGAAAGCGTTAGGTAACGCCACGCTGCCGCCATTGTCTACACCCTGCTGACTCAACACGCGCCCGGACAGACTGCTGACATAAATGAAATTGGCCAATCCGCCTTCGCTTAATCGGGGGTCAGCGCTGCGTATCAGGAACCCGCGACCATCGTAATGGTGACGGCTGATGCGTTCGCTTGTAACAGCGGGTGAATCGGGATGGCGGTGGTAACGTACATCCCGCACACGAAGGCAGCGGTTATCCAGTACCGTGATCGATGGAGTGTTGGCATGCAGCGATGTTGGAGATGCACACATTTGATCTGCCCTTCGTTCCCTGTTGGAAAAGTACTAGCAGACAACTTGCACCACCGCCCGCGCGCTGCTGACCGGTCGCGCCCCGCTCGCCCTACTCACCATGCCCCGCTATACTTGCCGGCTTTTCCTGAATAAATGCCAATAGGGTCCCGCCGCGCATGGATAAGACCTACCAGCCGCACGCCATTGAAACTTCCTGGTACAAGACCTGGGAGTCCGAGAACTACTTCGCCCCGCAAGGCGCGGGCGAGTCCTACACCATCATGATCCCGCCGCCGAACGTCACCGGCAGCCTGCACATGGGTCACGGTTTCAACAACGCGATCATGGACGCACTGATCCGTTTCCGCCGCATGCAGGGTCGCGACACCTTGTGGCAGCCGGGCACCGACCACGCCGGTATCGCCACGCAGATGCTGGTGGAACGCCAACTGGAAGCCCAGGGCCAGAATCGTCACGACCTGGGTCGCGAGAAATTCCTCGAGAAAGTCTGGGAGTGGAAGGAGCAGTCCGGCGGCAACATCAGCCGGCAGATCCGTCGTCTCGGCTCGTCCGTTGACTGGAGCCGTGAGCGCTTCACCATGGACGACGGTCTCTCGGAAGCGGTCAAGGAAGCGTTCGTGCGTCTGCACGAAGACGGCCTGATCTACCGCGGCAAGCGCCTGGTCAACTGGGACACCAAACTGCACACGGCGATTTCCGATCTCGAAGTGGAGAACCACGAAGAGAAAGGTTTCCTGTGGAATCTGAAATATCCATTGGCCGACGGCGTAAAAACCGCCGAGGGCAATGACTTCCTGATCGTCGCGACCACCCGTCCGGAAACCATGCTGGGCGACTCCGCCGTCGCAGTTAACCCGAACGATGAGCGCTACAAAGCCCTGATCGGCAAGTTCGTCGAGCTGCCATTGGTTGGCCGCCGCATCCCGATCATCGCCGACGATTATTGCGATCCTGAATTCGGCACCGGTTGCGTGAAAATCACCCCGGCCCACGATTTCAACGACTACGAAGTCGGCAAGCGCCACAACCTGCCGCTGCTGAACATTTTCGACAAGAACGCCAACGTGCTGCCTGCCGCACAGGTATTCAACCTCGATGGCACGCTGAACGAGAGCATCGACGGCAAGATTCCCGCCGAGTTCGCTGGCCTGGAGCGTTTCGAAGCGCGCAAGCAGATCGTCGCCGCCTTCGACGCCGCCGGCCTGCTGGTGAGCATCAACGATCACAACCTGAAAACGCCGAAAGGCGACCGCTCCGGCACCGTCATCGAGCCTTGGCTGACCGACCAGTGGTACGTGTCGACCAAGCCTCTGGCCGAACCTGCCATCGCTGCCGTTGAAGACGGCCGCATTCAGTTCGTGCCCAAGCAGTACGAAAACATGTACTTCTCGTGGATGCGCGACATCCAGGACTGGTGCATCAGCCGTCAGCTGTGGTGGGGCCACCGGATTCCGGCCTGGTACGACGAGTCGGGCAAAGTTTACGTCGGCCGCGACGAAGCCGAAGTGCGCGCCAGGCACAACCTCGGCCCGGACGTTGCGCTGCAACAGGACAACGACGTCCTCGACACCTGGTTCAGTTCCGGCCTGTGGACCTTCTCCACGCTGGGCTGGCCTGAGCAGACCGAGTTCCTGAAGAAATTCCACTCCACCGACGTGCTGGTGACGGGTTTCGACATCATTTTCTTCTGGGTTGCCCGGATGATCATGATGACCATGCACCTGATGAAGAACGAAGACGGCACGCCGCAGGTTCCGTTCAAGACCGTTTACGTACACGGTCTGGTGCGCGACGGCCAGGGCCAGAAGATGTCCAAGTCCAAGGGCAACGTTCTGGACCCGCTGGACATCATCGACGGCATCGATCTGGAAACCCTGGTGCAAAAACGCACTTCGGGTCTGATGCAGCCGAAACTGGCGAAAAAGATCGAGAAAGCCACTCGCGAAGAATTCGCCGACGGCATCGCCAGTTATGGCACCGACGCCCTGCGCTTCACGTTCTGCTCGCTGGCCTCCACCGGTCGCGACATCAAGTTCGACATGGGCCGCGTTGAAGGCTATCGCAACTTCTGCAACAAGATCTGGAACGCCGCACGTTATGTGCTGGACAAGGGCGAAGACTGCGGCCAGAACGGCGAAGCCTACGAATTGTCGCTGGCTGATCGCTGGATCATCTCGCAGCTGCAACGCACCGAAGCCGAAGTGACCCGTCAGCTCGATCAGTTCCGTTTCGACCTCGCGGCGCAGGCGCTGTACGAGTTCATCTGGAACCAGTACTGCGACTGGTATCTGGAACTGTCCAAACCAGTATTGTGGGACGAGAACGCGCCGGTCGAACGTCAGCGCGGCACCCGCCGTACGCTGGTTCGCGTGCTGGAAGTGGCGCTGCGCCTGGCGCATCCGTTCATGCCGTTCATCACTGAAGAAATCTGGCAGCGCATCGCGCCGCTGGCCGGTGTTCAGGGCAAGACGATCATGCTGCAGCCTTGGCCAGTGGCCAATGAAGAGCGCATCGATCCGGCCGCCGAAGACGACATCGAATGGCTCAAGGAACTGATGCTCGGCACGCGTAACATCCGTGGCGAGATGAACATCGGCCCGGGCAAGCCGCTGCCGATTTTCCTGAAAAACGTCAGCGCTGAAGACCAGCGTCGCCTGACCGAGAACGAAGCGCTGCTGAAAAAACTGGCGCGTCTGGAATCGATCACCGTACTCGCCGCTGGCGAAGAAGCGCCGCTGTCCGCCACCGCACTGGTCGGCGAGATGGAAGTGCTGGTGCCGATGGCCGGTCTGATCGACAAGGCGGCGGAGCTGGCGCGTCTGGACAAGGAAATCCTGCGTCTGCAGGGCGAAGTCCAGCGCGTCGGCGGCAAGCTGTCCAATGCCGGTTTCGTCGACAAGGCCCCGGCCGAAGTCATCGATAAGGAACGCGCCAAGCTGGCCGAGGCCGAACAGGCCCTGGGCAAGCTGGCCGAGCAGCATGCGCGGATTGCCAGTCTGTAACGGGTAATTCGCACTGAAAAAGGGAGGCCGCAATGGCCTCCCTTTTTTATTCCCAAACACCACAAATCCCCAGTGGAGCGAGCCTGCTCGCGAAAGCGGTGGCTCAGTCGACAAATCTGCCGGACGTGAAAGCGCATTCGCGAGCAGGCTCGCTCCCACAGGTTTGAACGGTGTTGCCTTCAGATGTGGGACAATACCCGCCACTTTCAGCCATACCCGAATCGACCACGCCCATGACCGCCCCCCGCACCCCCAAACCTGCGCGCAAGAAGCCCGACGCTGCGTCCCCGAGCAAAGCCGTCGAGCCGCGTGAAAAGGCCAGCCTGCATCCGCGCAATCGCCATCAGGGTCGTTATGACTTCCCGGCGCTGATCAAGACCACGCCGGAACTGGCGAAGTTTGTGATCACCAACCCGTACGGCAAGGAAAGCATCGACTTCGCCAGCCCGGACGCGGTGCGCGTGTTCAACCGGGCGCTGCTCAAGTCGTTCTATGGCATCCAGCATTGGGATATCCCGGCCGACTACCTCTGCCCGCCCGTGCCGGGCCGCGCCGATTACGTGCATTTTCTCGCCGATTTGCTGGCAAGCATGAACGACGGCAAGGTTCCACGCGGCGCGATCGTCAACGTGCTGGACATCGGCATGGGCGCCAACTGCGTGTACCCGCTGATCGGCAACAGTGAGTACCGCTGGCACTTCCTTGGCTCGGAGATCGACCCGACTGCCGTGGCTGCCGCCCGCGCCATCGTGCAGTCCAACGACCTGAGCAAGGTCATCAAGCTGCGTCAGCAGGAGAACCGCAAGCACATCCTCATCGGCTTGCTGGAACCGGGCGAGCGTTTCGACCTGACCATGTGCAACCCGCCGTTCCACGCCTCGATGGACGAAGCGACCAAGGGCAGCGAGCGCAAATGGCGCGCACTGGGCAAGGCCGATCCGAAACGCAAATTGCCGGTGCTGAACTTCGGCGGCCAGTCGGCGGAACTGTGGTGTGAAGGCGGTGAAGCGCGCTTTGTGACGCAACTGATTGCCGAGAGTGCCAACTTCCAGCACAAGGTCTTGTGGTTCACCACGCTGGTCTCAAAGGCATCGAACCTGCCGGCGATCGAAACCGCGCTGAAGAAAGCGGGAGTGCTGGAAAGCCAGGTGGTGGAGATGTCCCAGGGGCAGAAGCAGAGCCGCTTCGTGGCCTGGACGTTCCAGACCAAGTCCGAGCAGCAGATCTGGCGGCGTGAGCGCTGGACCCGCTGACACACAGCAGAGCCCCTGTAGGCCTTCGCCTGCTCGCGATAGCGGTGTATCAGCCGACATCAAATTGACTGACCCACCGCTTTCGCGAGCAGGCTCGCTCCTTGTAAAGGTTCAAGGTGCATCGACAAATCACAGCCACAAAAAAACCGTGCCCGGATCGCTCCGGAGCACGGTTTTTTTTATCGCTGCGTCTTACTTGTTCACAGCGTCGGTCAGGCCTTTGGCCACAACCAGCTTGATCACTTTCTTTGCAGGGATTTCGATGGCAGCGCCAGTCGATGGGTTACGGCCGGTGCGGGCAGGACGCTCGGTCACTTTCAGCTTGCCGATACCTGGCAAGGTGATTTCGCCGCCATTTTCCAGCTGATCGGCAACGATTTGGCCCAGTTGGTCCAGAGCGTTACGCGCGGTGGTTTTCGGCGCGTCGATAGCTTCAGCAATGTCGGCGATCAGTTGGTCTTTAGTAAGAGCCATGTAGTGTTCCTTCCCTATCAAATTCATATGGATTGCAGAGTGCAGTGTCAGCCATCGAGCCCGATCTTCTGGATCTGGCACCCTCGGCGATAACCACGACGAGTCGGGTTATAGATGCCGAAATCAGGGTTTGGTTCGACCTGACAAATGCTGAATGCACGCTTAACGCAGTGACTTCGCGTAAGACCGGGCAAAACTAGCACAGCGACAAGGAAATATCCGCCTCTAGCTACCCATTTGGTCAGCTTTATTGCTCTAAACCGGTAAAAAACCGCATAAGGCCGGGCGCTCCCCCCGGTTTTGCCCTGCAACCCGCGCCAAAACCAGTGGTTGCGGTACACTGGGCGCTTTTTCGGGGGAGCCTGCCCTCCTCCCTTCCAACAGCCGAGAAGCCTATGCCGATCCGTCATTGCATCGTCCACCTGATCGACAAGAAACCCGACGGCACGCCCGCAGTTCTGCACGCCCGTGACACCGAACTGGCCGAGTCCGCAGCCATCGAAAACATGCTCGCCGACCTCAACGAGAGCTATAACGCCAAACAGGGCAAAGCCTGGGGTCTGTTCCATCCGGAGTCCGGCGCGTTCCCGTTCAGCGGCTGGTTGAAGGAGTACATGGACGGCGGCAAGGACTTCACCGCATTCAGCAAAGTTGCGGTCGAGCATCTGCAAAAGCTGATGGAAGAATCCAACCTGTCGGTCGGCGGCCATGTGCTGTTTGCCCACTATCAGCAAGGCATGACCGATTACCTGGCGATCGCTCTGCTGCACCACAGCGAAGGCGTGGCGGTAACCGACGAGCTGGACGTGACCCCGTCGCGCCATCTCGACCTCGGCCAGTTGCACCTGGCGGCGCGGATCAACGTCTCCGAGTGGCAGAACAACAAGCAGTCCAAGCAGTACATCTCGTTCATCAAGGGCAAGAACGGCAAGAAGGTCTCGGAATACTTCCGCGACTTCATCGGCTGCCAGGAAGGCGTCGACGGCCCGGGCGAGACCCGCACACTGCTCAAGGCCTTCAGTGACTTCGTCGAGAGCGAAGACCTGCCGGAAGACTCCGCCCGCGAGAAGACCAAGACCCTGGTCGACTACGCCAGCAGCCAGGCCAAGCTTGGCGAGCCGATGGGCCTGGAAGAGCTCTCGGAGCTGATCGACGAGGAACGCCCGAAAGCCTTCTACGATCACATCCGCAACAAGGACTACGGCCTGTCGCCGGAGATCCCGGCGGACAAGCGCACCCTCAATCAATTCCGTCGTTTCACCGGCCGCGCCGAAGGCCTGTCGATCAGCTTCGAAGCGCACCTGCTGGGCTCGAAGATCGAATACGACGAAGAGAACGGCACCCTGATCATCAAAGGCCTGCCGACTTCGCTGACCGATCAGCTCAAGCGACGCAATTGATGCTCGGCAATGTGCTGAAGAAGGTTGTCCTGGTTCTGCTGGTCGTTGTGGTCTATCAGAACTGGGGCAAGATCGAGCGAGTTTTCAATCCGTCGCAAATGGTTTCTGAGCAGACCCGCGTGCAGGCCAATGTCGTGCTCTATGCCACCGACTGGTGCGGCTACTGCAAACAGACCAAACGCTTTCTCGACAGCAAGGGCATCCCGTTCAAGGAATTCGATATCGAGAAGGATGCCGAGGCGCGCAAGGCGTACGAGGCATTGGGTGGACGCGGGATTCCGCTGATCGATGTGAACGGTACGCTGATTCGCGGGTTTGACCCGGACGAAATCCTCGCCGCCCTGAAATAACCTGTAGGAGTGAGCCTGCTCGCGATAGCGGTGTGTCAGTCGGCGGATTTATCAACTGACACACCGCTATCGCGAGCAGGCTCACTCCTACAGGGTTTTGCATCAGACTTGAGAGATCAGCGTGCTTCGATGCGGAAACCAAAACGCGGGAAGTGCACGTGCACCACGCCGCCGCGCTCGTCTTCGCGGCGGATGATCAATTCCTCGCGACCGGCAAACAGCAACTCACCGACCACCGGGTCGACACCATAGTCGATGGCGGCAATCGCCACTTGCTGCCCAGCAGTGAAACCGTTCGGGTCAACGAACTGCTCATCCGGCAATGCGGCCGGCGTGGCGTTACGCGCCACTTCCAGCGCCTCGGCGGAGGACATTTCGCTCGCCGCGCCATGACCAAAGCCCAGCACCCGCCCCAGCCACGCTACGACAACCGGATACTCATCGACGAGAGGTGCGGTCACGTGAGTGGCCTTGAGGAACCACAGCGGATGCGCCAGCGCGAAGTCGGCAATCGATGGCTCACCGAACAGGAAGTCGCCCTGCTCGCGCTGCAACTGCTGCTCCAGACGCGCCATGATCGTTGGCCATTGATGCTTGGCCTGCTCGGCGCTCAGGCGCGTCGCGCTACCACCGCTGAACAGCCCGGCGCGGTCGGCAATGAACGCCTTGATCGCTTCCGGCGGCAACTTGCCGAAACGCACCGCCACCGATTCTGGCTGAAACACCAGACTCACCGCATGTTGAAACACCACCGAATCGGCCCACGCGGCGAAACTGGCGCTGACCATTTCCTGGCCTTCAGGGAAGAACGCAGGCAGGGCTTTCTCTTGTTCCAGGCGACGGGCGATCAGCGCGGTATCGCAATAAATGTCCGCGCCAATCTGCAACACCGGGGTCTTGCGATAGCCACCGGTCAGGGCGGTCAGATCCGGTTTCGGCATCACCGGCGAGATATGCACCGAGCGCCACGACAAACCTTTGAAACCCAGCAGCAGGCGGGCCTTCTCGGCGAATGGGGAGGTCGGGTAATGATGGAGAATCAACTCGGACATGCTCGGCTCCGCCGCTCAGATAATGAGCCCGCAGCTTAGCGCGCATTTGCTTAGCAGCCTACAGATCCGCCTGATGGGAACCTATCAGTCAGATTGATAAGATGCGACCAGACATTCCTTGGCGCTCTTGCGCAGCTTTTTGATCAGCCGTTCCTGGCGCAACGCATCGCTTTTGTCACGACACCGTTCGGTATAGACCAGCGCCATCGCCGGGCTGGAAAGGAAGAACCGCGCGCCCTTGCCGCTTTGGTGCTTGGCAAAACGGCGCACAGGGTCGTCGCTGATTCCGCAATACAACGAGCCATTGGCGGCGCGAACGAGATAGACGAACCAGGATTTGCTCACCGGTTCGGCAACATCGACAGAATTTTCGCTGAGGCTGGTCACTTCGGGATCGGGACGTGTAGGAAAACAGGCGGCGATCTTATCAGCGCCCGGCCTGGAATGCCTTCAATCCCTTGCGCGCCTGCGCGCGGACGGCGTTGCGCACCAGCGGCGTCCAGCCCAGCAGCAGGCCTTTGAAGCCCAACGCCTGCCGCGACCAGCGCCACAGATCGAAGTGGTCGTGGTGCTCGCAAATCTTGCCGTCGCGGAAGACGAAACGAGCCTGGATGTCGTTGATCACAATGTTGCCGGTCTGGCTGAACAGATACGTAGCGACCCAGTGCGCGCCACCCGTGCGCTCGTCGGCGCGGACGTTGTCGAAGGTCAGCGAGAAATCCTTGGCGCGGGTGGTGAGCATGCGCCACATGTCGCCGGCGTCGCGACCGTGCAATTCGCCGAAGGCCGGATCGCTGAACACTACATCGTCGGTGTAGCATGCGGCCATGGCTTCGGCGTCGAGGCGCTGGAAGGCTTCGTAGAAGCGGGTGATCAGGGCGCTGTAGGCTTCGCTCAAGGCAATCTCCAAAGAAAGAGGTACAGATTGCCAGCACCATAATCTGGCGAGCGCGGAAACACTATCGGCATTCGCAAACCGAATACTGGCAGTACATAAAACCCTGCAGGAGTGAGCCTGCTCGCGATAGCCTCCTGGCAGTCAACATCGTACTGACTGATCCACCGCCATCGCGAGCAGGCTCACTCCTACAAGTTGAAGCGTGTCAGATTCGCTCGCTTTGCACCTGCACATAAAGCGCTCGCCCGGCACCGAGGCCGGCGATGATCGCGCCGGTACCAATGATGCCGAAAATCCAGCCCACGGCATTCCAGCCACCCGTCCAGTCATGCACCACGCCGACCGCAAACGGCCCCATCGAGGCCAACGTATAACCGAAACCCTGGGACATGCTCGACAGGTTCGCCGCGACATGGGAATCACGCGAGCGCAGCACGATCAACGTCAGCGCCAGACTGAACGTGCCGCCCTGCCCCAGGCCGAGCAGGATCGCCCAGCCCCACAGGCCTTCGATTGGCGCATACAGACAACCGAACAGGCCGCCGAGGGTCAGCGCCATGACGACGACGATGGCCAGACGCTGATCCTTGCCGCGCGTCGCCAGCCATGGCGCGGCCAGCGAGCTGGCCAGTTGAATGATCACCGAACCGGACAACACCAGACCGGCCTGGGTCGGTGTCAGCCCACGACCGATAAGGATCGACGGCAACCAGCCGAACACGATGTAGGCCAGTGACGATTGCAGGCCCATGTACAAGGTGACTTGCCAGGCCAATGGGTCACGCAACAGCCCGCGTACGCGGTAAGCGACGTTGTGCGCGCCGTGTTTCGAGCCGACTTGCGGCAGCCAGAACACCGCGGCCAGCAGCGCCGGAATCACCCAGAAGCCCAGCCCCATCGCCCAGCTGTTGCCGAAGTGCTCACTCAACGGCACGGTCGAACCTGCCGCCATCGCCGCGCCCAGACACAGGGCCATGGTGTAGACGCCGGTCATGGTCCCGGCGTGTTTGGCAAAGTCGCGCTTGACGATGCCGGGCAACAAGACGCCGACAATGCCGATACTGGCGCCGCCGAGGACGCTGCCGGCGAACAGGCCGATCTCACCAAAATTGCTGCGCAGGATAATCCCGCCAGCCAGCGTCAGCAGAATCCCCAGGACCACCCGTTCAGCACCGAAACGCCGGGCCAGAATCGGTGCCAGCGGTGCGAACAAACCCAGGCACAGTACGGGCAACGTCGTCAGTAAACCCGCCTGCGCCGCAGACAATCCAAGGCTTTTGGAGACATCGCTGAGCAGCGGCGCCATGCTCGACAGTGCCGGGCGTAGGTTAAGCGCTACCAGAATCAACCCAAGCAGCAAAAGCCACGGACGCTTCACCAGCGGATGACTTTGCTGCACTTGCTCGTCATCCGCCTCGGCATCGATCAGCAGTTCTTCGAGTTCGGTGGTGCGATTCGGCGCTGTGGATAACTCACTGCGGGACATGGTTTTCTCGGTTTCAAGGTTCATTGATCAACTGTCTCGACAAGGCTTTGGCCCGTTCCGGGTCGCGTTGTTCGACCGCTTCGAGCAGCGCAATGTGCAGATCGAACACTTCCTGACGGCGCGGGACGATGTTCAGGGTCTGGCGCAATTGCGCGCCGACGATGCTGGAGAAATAGCGATACAGCTCGCTGAGCGTCGGGTTGTGCGCAGCGTCGACCAGACGCCGGTGAAACACCAGATCGCAGGCGATGTAGGTGTCGAGGTCACCGTGGTAATGGCTGCCGCTGGTGCCGAGCGCTTCGCGCAGTGCCGCCAGATCCTCGTCGGTGCGGCGCAACGCTGCCAGGCCGATAGCCTCGACTTCGAGGATGTGCCGGGTTTCCCGCGCCTGATCCAGCGAACACCGCGACAACGCCTTCAGCGTATCCAGTGGATCGACCAGCGCGCGCAGATAACTGCCGTCGCCCTGACGGATCTCGATCAGCCCGGAAAACGCCAGCACGCGCATGGCTTCGCGCACGGTGTTGCGGCTGATGCCCAGCTCGGCGCACAGCTCAGGCTCGGTCGGCAAGCGTTCGCCGACCTGCCATGCGCCGCTGTTGATGCGCTGGCGTAACTGATCCAGCGCCTGATCGACCAGCGACCGTTTGATGAGTGGAGAAATGTCTGACATAGGTCTCGTCCTTTCATCCAATCATGGGATGAATTTTCCGACATGTTAGTCAGACCCATGTAGGACGGCAACCACCTAGGGTCAATCGAGACACATGGAGCGGCATTTTCGATTGGTCAAAATTACCCTTTAAGGGTAATTTCAGGGACAGGGTTTTTGGCTTCTTATGGAAAAGAACACGCCCCATTACGACTTGGCGGTGATCAAGGCGGATGTCAGGAGGCTAGGCTGGAGAGCGTTCACGAACACTGCCAGAAGAAGCGGATCTGAGCTGGAGCTGACGCTCGCAGACATGCAGGAAGTAGTTTTCAGGCTACAGCGCAGCATGCTCTACAAGTCGATGACGACTTATGACAACCACCGTATTTGGCAGGATGTCTATCACATCAATTCACATGGTCTGGAGATTTACATAAAGGTGTCATATCACTACGACAAGCGCCCACCTGTGATCTCTTTCAAGGAGAACAACTCATGAGTACGCAACAGTGTTTCAGTTGCGGTGCCGCTGAAGGCATGGTGCATTTCGACGGCCGAGGCGAAACGGTGAGCGTCAAAGGGATGGAGCGCCGGATTGACAACCTGTCGGGGTGGGAATGTCAAAAGTGCGGAGAGGTCGAGCTCGATGAAATGTGCGGGCAACGTTATTCAGATGCATGCGATGAACTCGTTATCGCCAGCAGGAAAATGGTCGGCAACGAGATGAGAAGAATTCGCCGCAAATTGCATCTGACGCAAAAAGAGACGGTGCAACTGCTGTCTGGTGGTGGGCATAACGCATTCTCTCGCTACGAGCGCGGCGAAATCTTGCCGCCCAAGGCACTCATACTGTTGATGCGTTTATTGGATCGTTACCCGTATTTGCTAACCGATGCAAAGACTCTTGGCGAAGGTGCAGATTTGAGAGGTTTCGAGCACATCGTCCACAAAGAGCATGAATCCCTTTCGGTTTCCTGACCCAAAAAAAACCAACCCGGCACATGGCCGGGTTGGTTTCACTCATCAATCATCAATGCAAAATCTGACTCAGGAACAACTTGGTCCGGTCATTCTGCGGATTATCAAAGAAGTCGTTCGGCGCGGCCTGCTCAACGATCTCGCCCTTGTCCATGAAGATCACGCGGTTGGCCACGGTGCGGGCAAAGCCCATTTCGTGGGTTACACAAAGCATGGTCATGCCGTCTTCCGCCAGGCCGATCATGGTGTCGAGCACTTCCTTCACCATCTCTGGATCGAGCGCTGAAGTCGGCTCATCGAACAGCATGATTTTCGGTTTCATGCACAACGCGCGAGCGATCGCCACACGTTGCTGCTGACCACCGGACAGTTGCCCCGGGTACTTGTGCGCCTGCTCCGGAATGCGTACGCGCTCCAGATAGTGCATGGCGATTTCCTCGGCCTTGCGCTTGGGCATCTTGCGCACCCACATCGGCGCCAGGGTGCAGTTCTGCAGAATGGTCAGGTGCGGGAACAGGTTGAAGTGCTGGAACACCATGCCAACTTCGCGACGGATCGCTTCGATCTGCTTGAGGTCGTTGGTCAACTCCACGCCATCGACAACGATGCGACCCTGCTGGTGTTCTTCGAGGCGATTGAGGCAACGAATCGTCGTCGATTTGCCCGAGCCCGACGGTCCGCACAGGACGATACGCTCGCCCTGTTTGACGTTGAGGTTGATGTCTTTCAGTACGTGGAACTGGCCGTACCACTTGTTGACGCCCTGCATCTGGATGATGCCTTCAGGGCCCACAGGCTTTTTGATTGCTTCGCTCATTTACAGAGAACTCCTAACGCTTGTGGCCAGTGTCGAGCTTGCGTTCCAGATGCATGGAATAGCGCGACATACCAAAACAGAAAATCCAGAACACCAGGGCGGCGAACACGTAGCCTTCGGTGGCCATGCCCAGCCATTTCGGATCGGCAGCGGCTTGCTTGACGCTGTTGAGCAGGTCGAAGAGGCCGATGATGATCACAAGGCTAGTGTCCTTGAACAGCGCAATGAACGTGTTGACGATGCCGGGAATCACCAGCTTCAGGGCTTGCGGCAAAATCACCAGGCCCATCGAGCGCCAGTAACCGAGGCCCATCGCCGCCGCGGCTTCGTATTGGCCTTTAGGGATCGCTTGCAGGCCGCCGCGCACCACTTCGGCAACATAGGCCGACTGAAACAGGATCACGCCGATCAGTGCACGCAGCAGCTTGTCGAAGTTCATGCCTTCGGGCAGGAACAGCGGCAGCATCACCGAGGACATGAACAGCACAGTGATCAACGGCACGCCGCGCCAGAACTCGATGAAGGTCACGCAGACCACGCGAATAGCCGGCATGTTCGAGCGCCGGCCCAGCGCCAGTACGATGCCCAACGGCAAGGCCCCGGCGATACCAACCGTAGCGATGACCAAGGTCAGCATCAGGCCGCCCCACTGGCTGGTCGGCACGGTGGTCATGCCAAACCCGCCGTGCAGCAAGGTAAACGCAATGATCGGGTACAGCACCAGGAAGCACAGCCCGTAGACCGCTTTGCGCGGCACCCGCGAAATGAACAGCGGTGCTGCGCCGATGACCGCCAGCCACACGGTCAGGTCAACGCGCCAGCGCAGTTCGGTCGGGTAATAGCCGTACATGAACTGGCCGAAGCGCTGCTGAATGAACACCCAGCAGGCGCCTTCCTTGGTGCAGTCGGCGCGCGTGGTGCCGACCCAGTTGGCATCCACAATCGCCCAGCTGAGGATCGGCGGCACAACCAGATAAATCAGATAGAACGCAAACAGGGTCAGCAGGGTATTGAGCCAGCTGGAGAACATGTTCGCGCGCATCCATGCGACCACGCCAATGCTGCTGTTCGGTGGTGGCATGTCGGGTTTGAAAGTATGAGTACTCATGCGCTTTTCCTTACCGCTCGATCAGCGCAATGCGCTTGTTGTACCAGTTCATCAGCAGGGAAATGCTGATACTGATCGCCAGGTAGACGCTCATGGTGATGGCAATCACTTCGATCGCCTGACCGGTCTGGTTGAGCACGGTGCCGGCGAACAGCGAAACCATTTCCGGGTAACCGATACCGGCCGCCAGCGAAGAGTTCTTCGCCAGGTTCAGGTATTGGCTGGTCAGCGGCGGGATGATCACGCGCAGGGCTTGCGGAATGATCACCTTGCGCAGGGTCGGGCCGTTGCGCAGGCCGAGCGAACGTGCCGCTTCGGTCTGGCCGTGGCTGACCGACTTGATCCCGGAACGCACGATCTCGGCGATAAACGCTGCGGTATAAACGGTCAGGGCCAGGGTCAACGCCAGCAGCTCCGGGATCAACACCCAGCCGCCGACAAAGTTGAAGCCCTTCAGCTCAGGCATTTCCCAATGCAGCGGAGCGCCGAAAATCAGCGCGCACAAGGTCGGGATCACCAGCAGGATCGCCAAGCCGGCCCAGAACTTGTGGAACGGCACGCCGGTGTCTTCGAAGCGCTTGTTGGCCCAGCGGGTCATCAGCACGATGCCGGCGATCGCCACCACAATGCTGATCACGAAGGCCCAGAAGCCATCGGCAGCCAGTGCGGCCGGCATGTTCAGGCCACGGCTGCTGACGAAGAAGGTGTCGCCGAAGTTGTGGCTGTTGCGCGGCCCCGGCATGGTCAGGAACACCGCGAAGTACCAGAACAGGATTTGCAGCAGCGGCGGAATATTGCGGAACACTTCCACATACACCGTCGCCAGTTTGGCAATGATCCAGTTCTGCGACAGCCGTGCCACGCCGATGATGAATCCGAGAATCGTCGCCAGAACCACACCGATCACGGTTACCAGCAAGGTGTTGAGAAGACCGATGACAAAGACGCGGGCATAGCTGTCCGCTTCGGTGTAGTCGATCAGGTGTTGAGCGATGCCGAAACCGGCACTGCGCTCCAGAAAGCTGAAGCCGGAGGTGATGCCCCGGTGCTGAAGGTTGGTTTGCGTATTGTCGAACAGGTACCAGCCAAGCGAGACCACCGCCACAACGGTGATGATCTGGAATAGCCACGCACGCACTCGTGGATCGCTGAGGCTGAGCCTCTGCTTTGGTGCGCCGATTGAATTTTGCATGAAGTGCCCCGGAAGAAATGGAACAAGAACATCACCCGGCGGTTGGCCCGCCGGGCGATAGAACCATTAGCGCACTGGTGGTGCGTACTGAATGCCGCCGTTGTTCCACAGGGCGTTCAAGCCGCGGTCGATTTCCAGCGGAGTGCTCTTGCCGAGGTTTTTCTCGAAGATTTCGCCATAGTTGCCGACTTGTTTGACGATCTGTACTACCCAGTCCTTCGGCAGTTTCAGGTCTTTGCCGTACTCGCCGTCAGCGCCGAGCATACGGGCCACGTCCGGGTTCTTGGTCGACTTGGCTTCTGCTTCGACGTTCTTCGAAGTGATGCCGGCTTCTTCTGCGTTGAGCAGCGCGTAGCCGACCCAACGGACGATGGCCAGCCACTCGTCGTCGCCGTTACGCACGACCGGGCCGAGAGGTTCTTTGGAAATGGTTTCCGGCAGAACCACGTAGTCCTTCGGCGAGGCCAGCTTGCTGCGCTGGGCAAACAGTTGCGACTTGTCGGAGGTCAGCACGTCGCAACGACCGGATTCCAGCGACTTGGCGCTTTCATCGGAGGTGTCGAAAGTGATCGGGGTGTATTTCAGACCGTTGCCACGGAAGTAGTCGGAAACGTTCAGCTCGGTGGTGGTACCGGCCTGGATGCAGATGGTCGCGCCGTCCAGCTCTTTGGCACTTTTCACGCCCAGCTTGTTGTTAACCAGGAAGCCGATACCGTCGTAGTAGGTGATGAAGCCCGGGAATTTCAGGCCCATGCCCGCGTCGCGAGAGCTGGTCATGGTGGTGTTGCGCGAGAGGATGTCGATCTCGCCCGATTGCAGCGCGGTGAAGCGCTCCTTGGCGTTCAACTGACTGAACTTGACCTTGCTCGCGTCGCCGAAAACGGCGGCGGCCACAGCGCGGCAGACGTCAGCATCGATGCCGAGGATCTTGCCGGTTGCGTCCGGTACCGAGAAGCCTGGCAGACCGTCGCTCACGCCACACTGCACGAAACCTTTCTTTTGTACCGCATCCAGGGTTGCACCCGCCTGAGCGAACCCGCTGACGCCGAGTACTGCTGCAGCAGTCACGACCGCCAGAGTGGATTTCAACATCTTCATTCAAACCTCCAGTTTTGCTCTTGTTGTGTCGGAGCTTGAGTCCAGTCGCACCCTTTTGAGGCGTTGTTGACCCGTGTTGGCTTTTTTTGGGGTCAACCGACGTAAGACCTTCGCTATGAGTCTAGTAGGAGAAAATCCACATCATGGATCACTCACTTCTCACCAATCGGCCGAACGGGCTGTAGCCCTTTCACGTTCGCTAAGCCCGTAGCGGCCATTGGCGAACATCCATCACCGGATTCGTTGCTGTCCCATCGCGCGACGTAGACTGATAGTGTTACCGCCACGCGTAGGACGCTTCGTACAGAAACCTCCATAGCAAACGCCGTACCACACCGCTTGCCAAAGTGTTTGCGCGACACGTCAATAGCAAAACTTGTAACCTTGCGACATCTTCTTAACGGATCAACCGGGCGCGCACTTCCATCACGCACTGAATGAGAGCGCCCGCACATTTTTGGAGCAGCCATGACCGAGCCCTTGATTCTTCAGCCTGTTAAGCCCGCAGATGCCTGCGTGATCTGGCTGCACGGCCTCGGCGCCGACCGCTATGACTTCCTGCCGGTGGCCGAGGCGCTGCAGGAAAGTCTGCTGAGCACACGCTTTGTGCTCCCGCAGGCGCCGACCCTTCCGGTGACGATAAATGGCGGATATGCCATGCCCAGCTGGTACGACATCAAAGCCATGAGCCCGGCCCGGGCGATTGACCGTGACCAGCTGGAAGCGTCGGCGGATCGCATCATTGAATTGATCGAAACCGCGCGCGCCAGCGGAATAGACGCCTCGCGGATTTTTCTCGCCGGCTTTTCCCAGGGCGGCGCCGTGGTGCTGCACACCGCTTTTGTGAAGTGGCAGGGGCCATTGGGTGGGGTTCTGGCGTTGTCGACCTACGCGCCGACGTTCAGCGATGAACTGGAATTATCCGCCAGTCAGCAGCGGATTCCGGCACTGTGCCTGCACGGCCAGTACGATGGCGTGGTGCAGAGCTCGATGGGCCGCAGCGCCTATGAGCACTTGCTCAAGCATGGTGTCACCGTGACATGGCAGGAATACCCAATGGAGCACGAAGTGTTACCCGAAGAAATTCGCGACATCGGTGTCTGGTTGAGCGAACGCCTGCGCTAAGGGTCGGCTTTATTGGCAGCCTTTGCGCCTCCCCCTACGCCGCGCCCGTTTCTTGCATTACACTGGCCGGCGTACATTCCTTAACCAACTGATGAGATGACCGTGCTCAAAGCACTCAAGAAGATGTTCGGTAAAAGCGAGGCTGAGCAGCTCGCGCCAGTTCCCAGTGCGCCGTCGCACGCCGCCGGTCATCGCAACGATGCCGCGCAGGCCGACCGCACCGCTCACGTAGCGGCACCGAAGCCAGCACCGAAACAACCGCCGCAACCTGCCACGGCCGCGCCAATCGCCGCCGAGCCCGCACGCAGCGAAGCGCCGAAACCGGCCAGACCACGCCGCGAACCGAAGCCCAAGGCCCCGGTGATTCCATGGAAACTCGAAGACTTCGTCGTCGAGCCCCAGGAAGGCAAAACCCGCTTCCACGATTTCAAACTTTCCCCAGAACTGATGCACGCGATCCAGGATCTGGGCTTTCCGTATTGCACGCCGATCCAGGCGCAGGTGCTCGGTTACACCCTCGCCGGCAAAGACGCCATCGGCCGCGCGCAGACCGGCACCGGCAAGACCGCCGCGTTCCTGATCTCGATCATTACCCAGCTGTTGCAGACGCCACCGCCGAAAGAACGCTACATGGGTGAACCCCGTGCGCTGATCATCGCGCCAACCCGTGAGCTGGTGGTGCAGATCGCCAAGGACGCCGCTGACCTGACCAAATACACCGGCCTCAACGTGATGACTTTCGTTGGCGGCATGGACTTCGACAAGCAGCTCAAGCACCTCGAAGCGCGGCACTGCGACATTCTCGTGGCGACCCCGGGCCGCCTGCTCGATTTCAACCAGCGTGGCGACGTGCACCTGGACATGGTCGAAGTGATGGTGCTGGACGAAGCCGACCGCATGCTCGACATGGGTTTCATCCCGCAAGTCCGGCAGATCATTCGCCAGACCCCGCCGAAGTCCGAGCGCCAGACCCTGCTGTTCTCCGCGACCTTCACCGAAGACGTGATGAACCTCGCCAAGCAATGGACCACCGATCCGGCGATTGTCGAAATCGAAATCACCAACGTCGCCAACGAGAATGTCGAGCAGCACATCTACGCCGTAGCCGCTGCCGACAAATACAAACTGCTCTACAACCTGGTCAACGATAACGGCTGGGAACGGGTCATCGTGTTTGCCAACCGCAAAGACGAAGTGCGCCGTATCGAAGAGCGTCTGGTGCGCGACGGCATCAATGCCGCGCAACTGTCCGGCGACGTGCCGCAGCACAAGCGCATCAAGACCCTGGAAGGTTTCCGCGAAGGCAAGATTCGCGTACTGGTCGCCACCGATGTGGCCGGTCGCGGCATTCACATCGATGGCATCAGCCATGTGATCAACTTCACCCTGCCGGAAGTCCCGGACGATTACGTGCACCGCATTGGCCGTACTGGTCGCGCTGGGGCCGATGGGGTGTCGATCAGCTTCGCCGGCGAGGACGACTCCTACCAGTTGCCGTCCATCGAAGAAAAGCTCGGCCGCAAGATCAGCTGTGAAACGCCGCCGACGCATCTGTTGCGCCCGGTTGAGCGAAAGCGTCCGCAGTAAGCGACGCCCGACAAAAAAGCGCAGCCGGCAACGGACTGCGCTTTTTTTTCGCCCGCGTATTGCTCGAAAGAACTAAAAGTCCATAATGGAAAAATAAGTTTAATTTCGGAGCGCATCATGTCCAGCACGCCCTACGTGATCGACCAGGCCCAGGCTCGTGAACTGCTGGCCCAGATCGATGTGCCGCAGATTTTGCGCAAGCTGTTCCGCGATCTTGCGGCCGGCAGCGCCGTGCAGCCGGCGCAGCAATGGGTGGAATTTCCGCAAGGCGCCGGCGATTTCATCAACTATCTGGGCGTGCTGGCCGAAGACGGCGTGTACGGCGTGAAGACTTCGCCGTACATCGTCCGCGAGCAAGGCGCGCTGGTGACAGCGTGGACACTGCTGATGTCGATGCAAACTGGCCAGCCACTGTTGCTGTGCGATGCCGGCGAACTGACCACCGCGCGGACTGCGGCGACCACCGCTGTGGCGATCGACGCCCTTGCCCCCGTAAACGCTACACGGCTGGCAATAATCGGCAGCGGCAAGGTTGCCCAGGCGCATCTGCACTATGTGAAACCGTTGCGCGACTGGCAAAGCATCAGCGTGCATTCTCCCTCCTTGCTGGAAGATGCTGAAACACAGGCCGCATTGAAAGCCATCGCGCCGGGGCTGAAAATCGCCGCCAGCCGCGAAACCGCTCTCGCTGATGCAGACGTCATCATGCTGTGCACGTCGTCCGCCGGGCCGGTGATCGAGCCGGCCGAGTTGAGCAGACCGGCACTGATTACCTCGATCAGCACCAACGCCCCGCGCGCACACGAAGTGCCGCCGCAAAACCTCAACGACATGCAGGTGTTCTGCGACTATCGTCTGACCACACCAGGTTCGGCGGGTGAAATGCTGATTGCGGCTGAGCAGCATGGCTGGAGCAAAGATTCAATTGTGGGCGACCTGGCGGATCTGCTCAGCGAGAAGGTGCAGCGTCCCGATTACCGGCGTCATGTGTTTTTTCGCTCGATCGGTTTGGGGCTGGAGGACATTGCCCTGGCCAATGCCATTTATCACCTTCATCACTGAACGCACAAAGCCCCTGTAGGAGTGAGCCTGCTCGCGATCGCGGTATATCAGACGATGCATCGTTGAATGATAGATCGCTATCGCGAGCAGGCTCACTCCTACAGGGGACAGTGCAATTTCTGAATATGGTGTACACACCGGAGCCCCTTATGAACCAGGCAGATTTCATCATCATCGGCGGCGGAATTGCTGGCGCTTCCACCGGTTTCTGGCTGTCACCACACGCCAAAGTCATTGTCCTCGAGCGTGAATCCCATCCGGCCTATCACTCCACTGGCCGCTCCGCCGCGCTGTTCACCGCGGCTTATGGCACGCCACAGGTGCGCGCGCTGACTCAAGCCAGCCGTGCGTTTTTCGACCATCCACCGGCCGGTTTCTGCGAACACCCATTGCTGACGCCACGCGGCGAAATGACTGTGGATTTCACCGGTGACGCCGCCGAATTGAACAACCAATACCTCAGCGCCAAAGCCACCGTGCCGCAGATGCAACTGCTCAGCGCCGACGAAGCCTGCGCGCGCCTGCCGATTCTGCGCCGGGAAAAAGTCCACGGCGCAATCTACGATCCGAGCGCCAGCGATATCGATACCGATGCTCTGCATCAGGGTTACCTGCGCGGCATCCGCCGCCACAACGGCGAAGTGCACACCGACTGTGAAGTGCTCGGCCTGAGCCGCGACGCCGAAGGTTTGTGGCACGTTCAAACCAACGGCCAGACGTTCAGCGCCCCGGTGATCATCAACGCCGCCGGCGCCTGGGCCGACAAGATCGGCACTATGGCCGGTGCAACTGCGCTGGGCCTGCAACCGAAACGCCGTGCCGCGTTCATCTTCGCCGGGCCTGAGGGCGTCGATATTCATCACTGGCCGATGCTGGTCAGCCTCGACGAGTCCTTTTACATGAAGCCCGACGCTGGGATGTTTCTTGGCTCGCCGGCCAACGCCGATCCGGTCGAACCGCATGATGTCCAGCCCGAAGAACTGGACATCGCCATGGGCATCTATCAGATCGAAGAAGCCACCACCCTGACCATTCGCCGCCCGACCCGCACCTGGGCCGGGTTGCGCAGCTTTGTCGCCGACGGCGATTTGCTCAGCGGTTTCGATCCGCGGGTGCCGGGGTTGTTCTGGGTGGCGGCGCAGGGTGGCTACGGCATTCAGACGTCGCCGGCGATGGGCCAGGCCAGCGCGGCACTGGTGCGTGGCCAGCCACTGCCCGAACACCTGCAGCAATTCGGGCTGAACAGCGCCATGCTCTCCCCTGCTCGCCTGCGCTGAATCCCTGCGGTGACGCGCGCCACGGATTGCGGCACACTCCCTGCGCCTCCTGATCACAGAGGCGTTGACGCTGCCTGGAGCTCCACTGTCATGACCGCCCCCGAACTCGACCCGGCGCTGGATAACTTCCGCGCCATCGCCGATGCCATCGCCACGCTGTTTTTCCCGCATGCCGAAGTGGTGTTGCATGACCTGCGAACGCAGAAGGTCGACTACATCGCCAACAACCTGTCAAAACGCGAGATCGGCGACGATTCGTCACTGGAAGACATGCTCAGCGAGGATGTCAGCGATCGCAACATCGGCCCGTACGAAAAGCTCAATTGGGACGGTCAGAAGATCCGCAGCCTGAGCAGCGTCCTGCGCGACAGCGAAGGCGCACCGCTGGCGGTGCTGTGCATCAACCTGAATATTTCATTGTTCGAAAATGCCAAGGCAGCGCTCGACCTGTTCCTCTCGCCGAGCAAACTGATCCCGCAACCGGACGCCCTGTTTCGCGATGACTGGCAGGAGCGTATCAACACCTTCCTGCATGCCTGGCTGCGCGAACGCCAGTTGAGCCTGAATGTGCTGAACCGCGATCACAAACGTGAACTGGTGCTGGCGCTGCACGCCGAGGGTGCGTTCAAGGGCAAGAGCGCCTCGAACTATGTGGCCAATGTGCTGAATATGGGGCGGGCGACGGTTTACAAGCATTTGAAGGAAGTGAAGGGCTAGATATCTGCATTGGCAGGTGCGGCCCCATCGCTGGCAAGCCAGCTCCCACAGGGGTTTTGTGGCGTTCACAAATCCTGTGGGAGCTGGCTTGCCAGCGATAGCGGACTATCAATCGCCGTAGATATCGGTGTTGAAATACTTCTCGGAAATCTTCTGATACTCGCCACTCGCACGAATGCCATCGATGGCCCCGTTCAACTGGCTGACCAGTTCCGAGTTGCCTTTGCGCACCGCAATCCCCGCGCCTTCGCCGACATACTTGGGATCCTTCAGCTCCGGCCCGACAAACGCATAGCCCTTGCCGCGTGGCATCGATAGAAAGTCATTCAGCGGAATGGTGTCGGCAAAAATCGCGTCGAGCCGCCCTGCCGCGAGATCCATGTAGATCTCTTCATTGTTGCTGTAGCGCTTGACGTTGACGCCCTTGGGCTCGAACACCTCGGTGGCAAACCGATCAGTGGTGGTCGCGCGCTGGACGCCGACATTCTTGCCCTTGAGGCTGGCGTATTGATCATCGACGCTGGCGCCTTCTTTCATCACCAGACGCGAAGACGTGAAGTAATACTTGTGGGTGAAATCCACTGACTTTTTGCGATCTTCGTTGATGGTCATCGACGAAAGGGCCATGTCGATCTTCTTCACTTTCAACGACGGAATCAGCCCGTCGAACTCACCCTCGACCCACACACACTTGACCTTCATCTGCGCGCACAGCGCATTGCCGATGTCGTAGTCGAAACCGACGATTTCACCCTTGTCGGTTTTCGAGGCGAATGGCGGGTAAGCGGCTTCAATGCCGATGCGCAGGGTTTTCTCGGCGGCGAAGGCGCTGGCGCAGGCCAACAGACTGAGGGCCAGGCCGGTGATGAGGGGGAGTTTCTTCATGTTCGTTCTCTCGCGGGGTTGTTGTTGGTTTGGCGAAGAAGAGCAGTTACAAGCGACGGGCAATAAGCGGCAAGACAGCAGCTTTTTTGTACTTGGAAATCCATACTGGACTCAAAGGTACAAATCGTCAATCAGGTACGAGAGAGTGTCTTCGAGGTTTTTGGTGTTGCAGATGGCGCAATCGCTGGCAAGCCAGCTCCCACAGTTGCAGCAGTGCATAAAAAACAGGTGCACGACGCAAACCCTGTGGGAGCTGGCTTGCCAGCGATGGCGGATTTGAAGGCGCTAGAGGACTTACTTTTTCCAGCGATCCGCCGCCGCATGATCACTGTCCCGCCCCTCCACCCAACGCGGGCCGTCGCTGGTGTTTTCTTTCTTCCAAAACGGCGCGCGGGTTTTCAGGTAGTCCATGACGAAGGCGCAGGCATCGAACGCGGCCTGGCGATGGGCGCTGGCGGCGCCGACGAAGACGATCGGCTCGCCCGGCTCCAGCGCGCCGATGCGATGCAACACTTCCAGCTTCAGCAGCGGCCAGCGCTGTTCGGCTTCGATAGCGATCTTGCCCAGGGCTTTTTCGGTCATGCCCGGATAGTGCTCGAGAAACATCCCTGCCACGTCGAGGCCGTCGTTGAAGTCGCGGACATAACCGACAAAACTCACCACCGCGCCGACGCCGACGTTGGCCGCATGCATGGCATTGACCTCAGCACCTGGATCGAACGGCGTGGCCTGCACGCGAATCGCCATGGCTCAGCCTCCGGTCACGGTGGGGAAAAACGCCACTTCGTCGCCATCGGCTACCGGCTCGTCGAGCTGGCAGAGGTCTTCGTTGCGGGCACACATCAGGTTCTGCTCGCGCAACACTTCGGCGCCGTCACGCTGTGCCAACAGACTGCGCACGTCATCGACCGTAGCAAAATCCCCTTCAACCTTTACCGACTCGACGCCCAGCGCTTCACGGTATCGAGCGAAAAATTTCACGGTCAGGTTCATGGCTGCTCCGCCTGAAAGTGGCCGCTCTTGCCGCCGACTTTTTCCAGCAGGCGCACGCTTTCGATGATCATGCCGCGGTCCACGGCTTTGCACATGTCGTAGATGGTCAGGGCGGCGACGCTGGCGGCGGTCAGTGCTTCCATCTCGACGCCGGTCTGCCCGGAGAGCTTGCAGCGGGCAACAATGCGCACGCTGTCTTCACCTTCGGCGCTCAGCTCGACCTTGACGCCGGTGAGCATTAGCGGATGGCACAGCGGAATCAGATCGCTGGTTTTCTTAGCCGCCTGAATCCCGGCGATGCGTGCCACGGCAAACACATCACCCTTGGGATGACCGCCGCTGACGATCATCTGCAAAGTTTCAGGGAGCATGCGCACCAGCGCTTGGGCCGTCGCCTCACGGAACGTCACGGCTTTTTCGGTGACGTCGACCATGTTGGCGCGACCTTGGGAATCGAGATGAGTCAGCACGGAATTACTCCTGATCAGGAGCGTGGATTGTAAACCCGTGGGTCAGATATCCGCGAGCGCGATTACCGCCTCACCCTAAATCCCTGTAGGAGTGAGCCTGCTCGCGATAGCGGTATGACATTCAGCATTCATGGTGGCTGATGCACCGCTATCGCGAGCAGGCTCACTCCTACATTGGTTTTGTGTTCGGCATAAAAAAACCGGGCGGCTTGAGGGCCGCCCGGTTTCGTTTGAGGCGTTACAGATGAGATTCGGCGTATTCGGCCAGAATCGAGCGAGGCACCCCTTGCAGGGTGATGTGCACACCGTTGGGGAAATCCTTGAAGCGTTCGGTCAGGTAGGTCAGCCCGGAACTGGTCGCGGACAGGTAGGGAGTGTCGATCTGTGCGAGGTTGCCCAGGCACACCACTTTCGAACCGGCGCCGGCACGGGTGATGATGGTTTTCATCTGGTGCGGCGTCAGGTTCTGACATTCGTCAATCAGGATCAGGCTCTGCTGGAAGCTGCGACCGCGAATGTAGTTGAGCGATTTGAACTGCAACGGCACTTTGCTGAGGATGTAATCGACGCTGCCATGGGTGTTTTCGTCATCCATGTGCAAGGCTTCGAGGTTGTCGGTGATGGCGCCCAGCCAAGGCTCCATTTTTTCCGCTTCGGTGCCGGGCAGGAAGCCGATTTCCTGGTCCAGGCCCTGCACGCTGCGGGTGGCGATGATGCGCCGGTAGCGCTTGCTGACCATGGTCTGCTCGATCGCCGCGGCCAGGGCCAGAATGGTTTTACCGGAACCGGCAGCGCCGGACAGGTTGACCAGGTGAATGTCCGGGTCGAGCAGCGCGTACAGCGCCAGGCTTTGGTAAATGTCGCGTGGCTTGAGCCCCCAGGCTTCCTGGTGCAACAGCGGTTCCTGATGCAAATCGAGGATCAGCAACTTGGCTTCATCGATCTCTTTGATCCAGCCGACGAAACCCTGTTCGTCGATGATGAACTCGTTGATGTGCACTGCCGGCAGGTTGTCGATCAGTTGCACTTGATGCCAGGTGCGGCCGTGATCCTGGCGGGTGTCGACCTTGCTCACGCGGTCCCAGAACGAGCCGGTCATGGTGTGGTAGCCATTGGGCAGCAGGGACACGTCATCGACCAGCTGGTCGGTGCTGTAATCCTCGGCATCGATGCCGCAGGCGCGCGCCTTGAGGCGCATGTTGATGTCTTTGGTGACCAGCACCACTGGCTTTTGCGGGTCGCGGGCGTGCAGGTCGATCAGTTGGTTGATGATTTTGTTGTCGTTCAGATGCTCGGGCAGAATCAGGTTCGATTCGGCCTGCTTGCTCATCAGAATTGACAGCAAGCCCTTCGGCCCGCCCTTGCCGCGCTGGATCGGCACGCCCAGTTCGACGTCTTCGGGAGACGCATCGCCCAGGGTCTTGTCGATCAGCCGGATCGCCTGACGGCATTCGGCGGCAACGCTGTGGTGCCCGCTCTTGAGCTTGTCCAGCTCTTCGAGCACGGTCATCGGGATGGCAACGTGGTGTTCTTCGAAATTCAGCAGGGCGTTTGGATCGTGAATCAATACGTTGGTATCGAGTACATACAGGATTGGCTGGTTGGAGGAAGGGCTACGTCCGTGATCATCCATACTCGGTCACCTATGTCAGAGCCAGTAGACGCAATACCTGAGCGGTGCTGCGCCTCGAAGTGACTGCCGAAATCTCACCTGCGGAGATTCAAGTGACTGCAAACAAACGGGTCTTGGAAGACGCCACCTGTGTTGCAGGTTTCGGCGGTCTGTCTTCGTAATACTCCAAAACCGATGACATAAAAAAGTACTTTGACGGTTTTTTTAAGTTTATTTTGCAGAGTGACGAAAAGCCCTTGGCGGACTCACCAGACACCGCTAAAGTCGGAAGTCCGCCTGCATCGAATCCCGTCGAAAAATTGCCCAAAGCCCAATGTTTCCGGGGCTTTTGGTGTTAGTCATCGAAGCGCGTCCTGACAGTCTTCCCAACCGATGCCGCTTTGCGCGGTTTGCGTGATCAGCCACGGCAACGAGGTCTTCACCGCATCCTGTTTCATGTTGAAATTGATCACACCGTGGCGCCACAACAGCATCAGGGTCAGTACCCGCTGCGCGCTCGCCGGGCCCTTGAGCCTGCCAGCGCCGTCCTGAGCATCAATGTCCCACAGGGCAACTTGCAGGCCCTGGGAGTTGAAGAAGCCTTGCGCATCGCTGCGACGCTGGCCTTCGGGCGGGCGGAACAGCGGTACGTAGTTTTCCGGCAGTTTGTTTTTCACCAGATCGGCGCTGCGCCGCACCGAGTCCTGCCAGTCCTGCCAGTGGCTGTGGGAGCGGAACTCCCAGCCTTGCACGCCTACGCACTGGGTCGAAAAACTCGCTTGCAGGCTGCTGACCGAACGATCGGCCAGCCGCGCCTGGATATCCTTGCCCAAGACGAAGAACGTGCCGCTCATATTGGATTTGCGCAGGTACTCGGTGAGCCAGTCGGTGTTGTCCGGTTGGACGTTGGCGGCGCTGTCGAAGGTCAGCAGAAACAGGCGATCGTGCATGTCGTCGCCGTTGCGCTCATAGTCGCCGAAACGATCGACTTCGCTGCTGGACTGCGGAAACAGCGCAGCCTTGCGCAGCAGTTCATACAGATATTGCAGATGGAAGATCCGGCTCGGTTCGGCCCACTTGGTGTAATAGCTGTCGTCGCTGACCACAAACTTGGCGGCTTGCTCACGCAGCGTCGGCAGGTCCTCGACGAGAAAGCAGAACGAGGCGTCCTGGTCGCAGCTTTGCTGGGCATGGTTGTAATTGGCGAGCAGGCGCTGCCAGAGACGTTGGCGCAATTGATTGACCGCGTCGATATTGACCGTGCGCAGCCCAAGGCGCTGGGCCAGCGCGGCCTCGTCGATCGACTCGGTGCCGAGCAGGCCACGGGCAAACATCAGAATCTCTGCGCGTGACGCGACGTCGAACAGCGTCGGGCTGCTGAGCTGTTCTGGCCAGGTGCTGCGGTCCAGCGTCGCCGGATCGCCGGGCGCGGCGACGGCAGCGAAACTCAACAGCCAGGCGGTGAATAAAAGAACAATGCGCAAGGGGACGTCTCCATAACAAAACCCGCGCGGCACTATAGCTGATGTGCACGGCTTGAGGTCGCCGCCCCTCACCCCAGCCCTCTCCCGGGGGAGAGGGAGCCGACCGAGTCGTTCTTTCGATATCCGCCTACCTGAACTACCGAGTCGAACCCAAATTTAGAAACCAGCGAAGATCGGCCCCCTCTCCCTCCGGGAGGGCTGGGGTGAGGGAAAAGATCCACCGACCGTCGCAAATCCTGGGCCCTTGCACCGACCTATGACCCCCATAGCTGGAGTCAACCCCGCCAACCCCCTAGAATCGCCCCACGATTAAAGGAGACGACTTCATGCTGATGGTGATTTCCCCCGCCAAGACCCTCGACTACGAAACACCGCCGGCGACCCAGCGCTTTACCCAGCCGCAATACCTGGACCATTCCCAGGAACTGATCCAGCAATTGCGCGAGCTGAGCCCGGCGCAGATCAGCGAGCTGATGCACGTATCGGACAAGATCGGCGGGCTCAACGCCGCGCGCTTCGGCAGTTGGACGCCGGCTTTCACGCCAGAAAATGCCAAGCAGGCATTGCTCGCCTTCAAAGGCGACGTTTACACCGGTCTGGACGCGCAGTCTTTCAGCGAAAAAGATTTCGATTACGCGCAAAAACACCTGCGCATGCTCTCCGGCCTTTATGGCTTGCTGCGCCCCCTCGACCTGATGCAAGCCTATCGCCTGGAAATGGGCACCAGACTGGCCAACGCCCGTGGCAAAGATCTTTATGCCTTCTGGGGCACGCGTATCAGCGAATGGCTCAACGAAGCGCTGGCCGAACAAGGCGATGATGTGCTGCTCAACCTGGCATCCAACGAGTACTTCTCGGCCGTCAAACGCACCGCCCTGAACGCGCGGATCATCAATACCGAGTTCAAGGATCAGAAGAACGGCCAGTACAAGATCATCAGTTTCTACGCGAAAAAAGCCCGCGGTCTGATGAGCCGTTTCGTGATCCAGGAAAAGATCAACGATCCGACGCAACTCAAGCACTTCGATGTGCAGGGTTATCGCTACAGCGCCGAGCAGTCGAAACCCGACAATCTGGTATTTCTGCGCGATCACGCCCCGGAATAAAGCATGCCCAATGCACGACTCTTTTCCTCCAGAGTCGTGCACCTCGCACGATGTCAGAACTCCCCCGCCGCATTTCGCCAGTTTAATGGCGCCAAAAAAATACCCCTGTCTTTTCTAAGAATTCTTTCACTCGACACTCGTCAGTTTTTTCAGTAGTGGCACCTAAATTTTTTTGCAGTAGTGGCACAAAACTATCTAGCACGCTTATAGCCCCAGAACTAAAGGGCGAAATCGCTAGTGCTATCAAATTGAAAGCAGTGCCATCTTTACCAATATTTCAAAAAATTTCAGGTGGCACGATGAGCGGGCTGGAACTATGTCCAAATGCGTAGCTCATACCACCGGTAACGATTCTCGGCGAGTTTGTACGAGATAACTTACGCAGGACTGATAGCCATGTAACCAACTTGTCACAGCAACTTGACTAGATGACTAACGGGTCTGAAAACGAAACGATGGACAGGCGATACGCACCATTGATATCTCCTGCAAAGGCCATGGTCGTACCCTTTAAACGTGCTCGCCTGAGCACTGAACCGCTTGATTTACAGGGATTTTCATCTCCGCATCAAGCGCGCAAGACGATTGCACAAGAGTCTTCAGAAAGAAGATCCGCTGCATAACAGGGCAAGTCATAACAATAAGGCCTGGTTGCGCACATCTTGAGTGCACTTATTTAGACACTCGAAACTTAGTATGCCTGCACACGGCATTGTGGCGCCTGTAAGCCGCACTTTCGAGTGCACTAGTGTCCGCTGAACACCATTAACTCCGGCCTCTAAGGCCTGATATATACAGAGGTAATTGCGATGCGCATCAGCATATTTGGTTTGGGTTACGTTGGCGCAGTATGTGCCGGTTGCCTGTCTGCACGGGGCCATGACGTAGTTGGCGTCGATGTTGCCAAAGACAAGATCGACATGATCAACGCCGGTAAATCGCCGATCGTTGAACCGGGTCTGGGCGAACTTCTACAACAGGGAATCCAGACCGGTCGTCTGCGCGGCACGACCAACTTCGCCGAAGCCATTCGCGACACCGACCTGTCGATGATCTGCGTCGGTACACCGAGCAAAAAGAACGGCGACCTGGAACTCAACTACATCGAAGCGGTATGCCGCGAGATCGGTTTTGTTCTGCGTGAAAAAACCACCCGTCACACCATCGTCGTGCGCAGCACCGTTCTGCCGGGCACCGTGGCTAACGTGGTGATCCCGATTCTCGAAGACTGCTCGGGCAAGAAAGCCGGCGTCGACTTCGGCGTTGCGGTCAACCCTGAGTTCCTGCGCGAATCCACTGCGATCGCCGACTACGATCAGCCACCGATGACGGTCATCGGCGAGTTCGACACCGCCTCCGGTGACGTTCTGCAATCGCTGTACGAAGAACTCGACGCACCGATCATCCGCAAGGACATCGCCGTTGCCGAAATGATCAAGTACACCTGCAACGTCTGGCACGCGACCAAAGTGACCTTCGCCAACGAGATCGGCAACATCGCCAAAGCGGTCGGCGTCGATGGCCGTGAAGTGATGGAAGTGGTCTGCCAGGACAAGACCCTCAACCTGTCTCAGTACTACATGCGCCCAGGCTTCGCTTTCGGCGGTTCGTGCCTGCCAAAAGACGTCCGCGCCCTGACCTACCGCGCCGGTTCCCTGGACGTCGAAGCGCCGCTGCTGAACTCGCTGATGCGCAGCAACGAATCGCAAGTGCAGAACGCTTTTGACATCGTTGAAAGCCATGAAAAACGCAAAGTCGCCCTGCTCGGTCTGAGCTTCAAGGCCGGCACTGACGACCTGCGCGAAAGCCCGCTGGTCGAATTGGCCGAAATGCTGATCGGCAAGGGTTACGACCTGAGCATCTACGACAGCAACGTCGAGTACGCCCGTGTTCACGGCGCGAACAAAGACTACATCGAGTCGAAGATCCCGCACGTATCGTCCCTGCTCAACTCGGACTTCGATTCGGTGATCGACAACTCCGACGTGATCATCCTCGGCAACCGCGACGAGAAATTCCGTTCGCTGGCCCAGGAAGCGCCGCAGGGCAAGCAAGTCATCGACCTGGTGGGCTTCATGTCCAAGGCCACCAGCGCCGGTAGCCGCACCGAAGGTATTTGCTGGTAACGCAGCGCCAAGCGACAAGCGTCGAGCTGCAAGTCAACGCGATTGGCTTGCAGCTTGAAGCTTGCAACTTGCGGCTTCCCTTACCTTCGGATGACGGTTATGACCAAGCTCAAACATTTTTTTCTGCAATCAGCCGGCTGGCTTTTTTATCTCAGTCTGCTGATGGGCCTGGCCTTGATGCTGCCCACGTCCACATTCGACTCCGAGTCGAAGGACTTCATTTTCCTGATTGGCGCCGTGGGTATCTGGCGCTACTCGATGGGTGCAACGCACTTTGTGCGCGGCATGATTTTTCTCTACATCGTCTACCCGCACCTGCGCCGCAAAGTGCGCAAGCTGGGCAAGGCCGCCGATCCATCGCATGTGTTCCTGATGGTCACCAGCTTCCGTATTGACGCGCTGACCACCGCGCAGGTCTACAGCTCGGTGATCCGCGAAGCCATCGATTGCGAACTGCCGACCACCATCGTCTGCTCGATCGTGGAAATGTCCGACGAACTGCTCGTCAAGGCGCTGTGGGCACGGATGAATCCGCCGGAGCGGGTCAAGCTCGACTTCGTGCGCATTCCCGGCACCGGCAAGCGCGATGGCCTGGCCTTCGGTTTCCGCGCGATCTCCCGTCACCTGCCGGATGACCGTGCCGTAGTGGCCGTGATCGACGGCGACACCGTGCTCGGCGAAGGCGTCGTGCGCAAGACCGTGCCTTGGTTCCAGCTGTTCGGCAACGTCGGCGGCCTGACCACCAACGAATTCTGCGAAGTGCGCGGCGGCTACATCATGAGCGAGTGGCACAAGCTGCGTTTCGCCCAGCGCCACATCAACATGTGCTCGATGGCTTTGTCCAAGCGCGTACTGACCATGACCGGTCGTATGTCGGTGTTCAAAGCGTCCGTGGTGACCAATCCGGAATTCATCGCCGACGTTGAAAGCGACTCGCTGCAACACTGGCGTCTGGGCCGCTTCAAATTCCTGACCGGTGACGACAAGTCGAGCTGGTTCAGCCTGATGCGCCTGGGTTATGACACCTTCTACGTGCCGGACGCGGCGATCAACACCGTTGAGCATCCGCCGGAAAAGAGCTTCATCAAGGCCAGCCGCAAGCTGATGTTCCGCTGGTACGGCAACAACCTGCGGCAGAACTCGCGTGCACTGGGCCTGGGTATCCGTCGTCTCGGCGCGTTCACTTCAGTGGTGCTGTTCGACCAGCGTGTGTCGATGTGGACTTCGCTGCTCGGCCTGACCGTAGCGCTGATCGCCAGCTTCAAGTACGGCACCGCGTTCATCCTCGTGTACCTGCTGTGGATCGGTATCACCCGCCTGATCCTGACGCTCTTGCTGTCGTGTTCCGGCCACCGCATCGGCCCGGCTTACCCGGCGATTCTGTATTACAACCAGATCGTTGGCGCGCTGGTGAAGATCTACGTGTTCTTCCGCCTCGACCAACAATCGTGGACTCGCCAGCCCACTTCCCTGACCCGTGACCTCGCCAGCTTTCAACGTTGGTTCAACACCTGGTCGTCTCGGACCATGACCTTCTCCGCCGGCAGCATTTTTGTCGCCGTGCTGCTGATGATGGTCTGACCCGCTCCTATTGAATTAACAAGGAAATCGCCCCTATGAATACCGCCGTCAACGTCAACGTAGTGCATGAATCCGAAGCCCAGCGCCAGCACGCTCGCGTGAAAATCCCGGCCAAGCTGCGTTTCTTCGGCCCTGACCGGACTCCGGTCGAAGCGCGGGTATTGGACCTGTCGGCTGGCGGTCTGGCGTTCAACGCCGGGCAGATGCCGCTGACCATCGGCGAGGTGTACAAGGCGCGTCTGCAATTTGTCATCGACAACCTCGGCCTGGCCATGGACGTTGAACTGCAGGTGCGTTCCTTCGATCGCGCCACTGGCCGCGCCGGTTGCCAGTTCCAGAACCTCGAGCCGCAGGACATCTCCACCCTGCGCCACTTGATCACTTCGCACCTGGCCGGCGACATCGTCAGCATCGGCGAAGTGCTGGCGACCCTGCAGCGTGACAACTTCACCAAGGCGCGCAAGAACAAGAGCAACGACACCGGCATGACCGCGTTCGGCCGTCTGAAAGCGGTGACGTTCAGCGCCGGTATTTTCGCTGTCGGTCTGGTCGCAGCCGGTTTCATCTTCAAATCGGTGTACGGCATGTACTTCGTCAGCCACGCCCAGGCCGGTCTGGTCAGCGTGCCGGGGATGAACATCACCATGCCGCGTGACGGCACCGTGCAGAGCCTGGTCAAATCCGACGGCGTTGCCGCCAAAGGCGCGCCGCTGGCGACCTTCAGCACCAGCATGCTCGATGTGCTCAAGGGTCATCTGGCCGAAGACCAACTGGCCCCGGCCAAGGTTGAAGAACTGTTCGGCAAGCAAATGACCGGCACCCTGACCTCGCCGTGCGACTGCACCGTGGCCCAGCAACTGGTCGCCGACGGTCAGTACGCGAGCAAGGGTGACGTGATCTTCCAACTGGTGCCGCGCAACACCCAGGCCACCGTCGATGCGCGCTTCTCCTATCGCCAGTTCGGCGATGTGCGTCCGGGTACGCCAGTGAGCTTCCAGATCGCCGGCGAAGACAAGACCCGCACCGGCAAGATCGTCAGCAGCACCAGCTTGAAGAGCGCCGACCTGTCCTCCGACATCCGCGTGCAGATCCAGCCTGATGAGCCGCTCGACAGCAGCTTCGCCGGCCGCCCGGTGGAAGTGAACAGCGACCGTGGCCCGAACCTGAACTGGCTGATCGACAAAGCCATGGCTGCCGGTCTTTAAGTCGAGGACATGCCTGTGACTACTCCACCCATCCTGAAAACACCGCGATCCCTGTGGGAGCTGGCCTGCCAGCGATTGGATCAGCGCGGTACAGCTGAAACACCGCGTCGCCTGAATCGCCAGCAGGCTGGCTCCCACAAGGGATTGATGGTGTGCTCGCTGGCATTGGCAGTTTCTCTGGCCGGTTGCGCCGGTCTGCCCGACCAGCGTCTGGCCAACGAAGCGCTCAAGCGTGGCGACACCGCCACCGCTGCGCAGAACTACCAGCAACTGGCCGACCTGGGTTACAGCGAGGCGCAAGTCGGCCTGGCGGATATCCAGGTCGACAGCCGCGACCCGGCGCAAATGAAACAGGCCGAAGCGACTTACCGCGCCGCGGCCAGCGTGTCGCCGCGTGCCCAGGCCCGTCTCGGTCGTCTGCTGGTGGCCAAACCGGGCTCCACCGAAGCCGAGCACCACGAAGCTGAAACCCTGCTGAAAAAAGCCGCCGCCAATGGCGAAGGCAACACGTTGATCCCGCTGGCGATGCTGTATCTGCAATACCCGCACAGCTTCCCCAACATCAACGCTCAGCAGCAGATCGATCAGTGGCGCAAGGCCGGTTACCCGGAAGCCGGTCTGGCCCAGGTGCTGCTGTATCGCACCCAAGGCACCTACGACCAGCACCTGGATGACGTGGAAAAAATCTGCAAGGCCGCGCTCAACACCACCGATATCTGCTACGTCGAACTGGCCACCGTTTACCAGAAACGTGGCCAAGCGGACCAACAGGCCGAGCTGATCAAGCAGATGCGGGCCGGTTACAGCCGTGGCACCGTCACCGCCCAGCGCGTTGACTCGGTCGCCCGCGTGCTCGCCGATTCGACTCTGGGCAAGACTGACGAGAAAACCGCGCAGTCACTGCTCGAACCGATCGCTCCGGGCTACCCGGCGGCGTGGGTCAGCCTCGCGCAACTGCTCTACGATTTCCCGGAACTGGGCGACGTCGATCAGATGATGAAGTACCTGGACAACGGCCGCGCCGCCGACCAGCCACGCGCCGAGCTTTTGCTGGGCAAGGTCTACTACGAAGGCAAACTGGTCCCGGCCGACGCGAAAGTCGCCGAGGAACATTTCCAGAAAGCCGTGGGCCGTGAGGTCGCCGCCGATTACTACCTCGGCCAGATCTATCGCCGTGGCTACCTGGGCAAGGTCTATCCGCAGAAGGCCCTCGACCATTTGCTGACCGCTGCGCGCAACGGTCAGAACAGCGCCGACTTCGCCATTGCCCAACTGTTTTCCCAAGGCAAAGGCACCAAGCCCGACCCACTGAACGCCTACGTCTTCAGCCAATTGGCCAAGGCGCAAAACACTCCGCAAGCCGCTGAGCTGGCAGCGACCCTCGAGGCGCAGCTGCCGCCCGAGCGTCTGCCTGAAGCTCGCCGCCTGCTGCAACAAGAGCAAGCCAGCCGTGGCTCGCTGAACCCGAACACGCTGCAACTGCACGCCCTGCAAGAAGAAGACGGCGAGGAAAAACTATGAAGCTGAACCCATTCGTGAAGGCCGGCATTGGCCTCACTTTCGCGCTGATCTGGTCTTGCCCGACACTGGCCGCGATGACTGAAAGCAAGAACTTCGGCCTGGAAGTGAAACTCACCGGCCAGTCCGAAGACGACCGCGACCTCGGCACCGCCCGTGGCGGCGACGTCAACGGCGTCGGCCTTGATCTGCGTCCGTGGATCTACGGCGAAAGCGGCGCGTGGAGCGCCTACGCCATGGGCCAGGCGGTGACCTCGACCGACATCATCGAGACCGACACCCTGCAACAATCCGACGGTGCACAAACCACCGACAGCGGTGATCGCGAAACCAAGAAAAACTACCTGGCGATGCGCGAATTCTGGGTCGGCTACAGCGGCTTCACGCCCTATCCTGGCGAGATCCTCAAGTTCGGTCGCCAGCGTCTGCGCAATGACGACGGCCAATGGCGCGACACCAACATCGAAGCGCTGAACTGGACCTTCGACACCACCCTGCTGCGTGCCAACGCTGGTGTTGCCGAGCGCTTCAGCGAATACCGCACCGATTTGAAAGAGCTGGCGCCCAAAGACAAGGATCGCCTGCACGCCTACGCCGACGCCGCTTACCAGTGGACGCCGGGCCAGTGGGTCGGCATTCGCGGTCACCACACCCACGATGACGGCAAGCTCGATTACGCCGAACCGGGTGTAGCGCGTGATTCGCTGGACAAGACCGAGAACGGCGACATCAGCTGGATCGGCCTGACCGCTGACAGCGACGCCTACAACTGGCGCAACACCAACACCGTCAACTACTGGGGCAGCATCACCGGCATGAGCGGCGACCGTGACACGGTCAACGCGCTGAACGCCGATGGCAGCCGTCCTGCACAAGCCAAGCGCAGCGATGACATCAGCGGCTGGGCGGCCGATGTCGGTGTGCGTCTGCGCCTCGATCCGCAGTGGCAAGTCGGCGGTGCCTATGCCCGCGCCAGCGCCGATTACGAACAGAACGGTCTGGAGAGCAACCGCTCCAACTACACCGGTACTCGTTCGCGCGTACACCGTTTCGGTGAAGCGTTCCGCGGCGAAATGAACAACATGCAGACCGCGACCCTGTTCGGTTCGTGGATGGTCAACGACGAATACGACGCCAGCCTGATCTACCACAAGTTCTGGCGTGTCGACGGCAACAAGCCGGTGGGCAGCAACGGCATCAACGCCGTGGAAAACAACACCGACGACGTCACCGGCGCGATCCTTTCCAGCACCTCGCTGCCGCTTGAAGACGGCAACAAGGATCTGGGTCAGGAGATGGACCTGGTCGTCACCAAGTACTTCAAGCAGGGCCTGTTGCCAGCGGCGTTGAGCCAGTCGATCGACGAGCCTTCGGCGCTGGTGCGTTTCCGTGGCGGTGTGTTCAAGCCGGGCGATGCCTATGGCAGCCAGGTCGATTCGTACATGCACCGCGCATTCATCGACGTGATCTGGCGCTTCTGATGCAAACCGCCAAGGGAGTGCCCGACATGATCAGCACCAGAACAGGCTCACTCAGCCTGCTGGCCGGCGCGATGCTGCTGGCCAGCGCTGGCGCCTTTGCCAACGTGGAACCGGTCGCGCCCCAGGCGGGCAAGCCGGCCACTGTGACCAAAGAGCTGCAACAGGCCAAGACCTACACCGTCAGCAGCGCGCCGACCGAGGCGCTGCAACTGGCCAAACCGACCCTGCCTGACCTTTCCGGTTTCACCGCCGAAGCCGCTGCGGCGAAGATCGTGCGCAGCAAGCCGGGCAAGATCAGCGTGCGCCGGATGATGCAGGAAAACGCCCTGAAGGACTTCATCGGCGGCGATAACAAGATGGCCGAATGGGTGGTGCGTCAGCACGGCATCCCGCAGGCGATCTTCATCGACGACGGCTACATGAACCTCAAGGATCTGGCGAAGAAACTGCCCAAGCAGTACTTCAGCGAGACCGCTCCAGGCGTGTACCTGGCCAGACTGCCGATCGTGGTCGGCGAGAAAGGCATCCTCGAAATCGACGGTCAGACCCAGGAACTGCGTCTGTCCCAAGAGGCCGGTTCGTTCCTGGTCAACGACGGCCAATTGTTTGTGCGTGACACCAAAGTCACTGGCTGGCGCGAAAAGGAAAACGGCCCGGCAACCTTCCGTTCGCCGAAGGAATTCCGCCCGTTCCTGCTCGCCTGGGGCGGCACCGAGACCTACATCGTCAACAGCAAGATGGCCAGCTTCGGCTACGCCAACAGTAAGTCGTACGGGGTGAGTATTTCCCAGTACACGCCGAACATGGCCAAGGTGCTCAAGCGTCCTGAACCGACCGGCTGGATCGTCGGCTCCGAGTTCTCGGACATGTGGTACGGCTTCTACTGCTACGAAACCAGCGACTTTGTGGTCAAGGGCAACACCTACAAAGACAACATCGTCTACGGCATCGACCCGCACGACCGTTCGCACCGGCTGATCATTGCCGAGAACACCGTGTACGGCACGAAGAAGAAGCACGGGATCATTATTTCCCGTGAGGTCAACGACAGCTTCATCTTCAACAACAAGAGCTACGACAACAAGTTGTCGGGCCTGGTGATCGACCGTAACAGCATCAACAACATCATTGCCTACAACGAGATCTACAAGAACCACACCGACGGCATCACGCTCTATGAGTCTGCCGACAACCTGTTGTGGGGCAACAAGGTCATCAGCAACCGGCGTCACGGCATCCGTATTCGTAACAGCGTGAACATTCGCCTCTACGAAAACATCGCCATGGCCAACGGCCTGACCGGCGTCTACGGGCACATCAAGGACCTGACCGACACCGACCGTGACATCAAGCTCGACCCGTTCGATGCCCAGGTCTCGCTGATCGTCGTCGGCGGCGAACTGGCGGCCAATGGCAGCGGCCCGCTGTCGATCGATTCGCCGTTGAGTGTCGAGTTGTATCGCGTGTCGATGCTGGCGCCGACCAAATCCAGCGGCATCAGCTTCAACGGCATCCTCGGCGAGCGCCAGGATGAAATTCTCGACTTGCTGGTGCGCCAGCAGAAAGCCGTGCTGATCGACCCTGTCGAACGCCAGACCGAAATGCGGGACTGAGGATAATTTTTATGCACCCACACATGATCAAACTGCTCAGCCTCTCGGCCCTGACCCTTGGCATTCTCGCCGCCGGCAACGCGCGTGCCGACGCTGGCAGTGAAACGGCCGCGCCGCCGAAATTCACCGCCGAGCCATGCTGCAACCTGTGCCCGGCCGCCCATGACGCGAAGAACTACACCACGCGTTATCAGCAGAATTTCACCACACTGGTGCAGGCCCAGGGCGACTGGCTGTTCCGGACCCAGGAAGACCTGCGCACCGAGTTCAACACCACGCCGGCCGGCTACAAGCGCCTGCAGCAACTGCACGATGCGTTCAAGAGCAAAGGCGTCGAGCTGGTGATCGTTTACCAGCCGACCCGTGGCCTGGTGAACCGCAACAAGCTCAACCCGCAGGAAAAAGCCGCGTTCGATTACGAGAAAGCGCTGGGCAACTACAAGACCATGCTCGGCCGTTTCGCCAAGATGGGTTACGTGGTGCCGGACCTGTCGCCGCTGACCAACGAATCGCTGCCGGACACCCTGCCTGCCCACGATTTCTACTTCCGTGGCGACCAGCACTGGACGCCTTATGGTGCCCAGCGCACGGCAAAAATCGTCGCCGAGAAGGTCAAGCAGATCCCGGCCTTCGCCGACATTCCCAAGCGTGAGTTCGAGACCAAAAAGTCCGGGCGCATGGGCAAGACCGGCACCCTGCACAACATGGCCGGGCAACTGTGTGGCACCAGTTACGCGATCCAGTACATGGACCAGTTCACCACCGAGCCGAAAGGCGAAGCGGGTGACGGCGACCTGTTCGGCGATTCCGGCAATCCGCAGATCACTCTGGTCGGCACTTCGCACAGCGGCAAGAACTACAACTTCGCCGGTTTCCTCGAAGAAGCCATCGGCGCCGACATTCTCAACGTCGCCTTCCCCGGCGGCGGTTTTGAAGGTTCGATGCTGCAATACCTGGGCAGCGAGGAATTCCAGAAGTCGCCACCGAAGATTCTCATCTGGGAATTCTCGCCGCTGTATCGCCTCGACCAGGAAACCATCTATCGCCAGATGATGGCCTTGCTCGATAACGGCTGCGAAGGCAAAGACGCACAGATGACCGGCAGCGCCACGTTGAAGCCGGGCAGCAAACAGGAACTGATGGTCAACAGCAAGAACCTGAATCTGCAGAACGCCAACCATCAGGTCGACATCCGCTTCGCCGACACGTCGGTGAAAACCCTGCAAGCCACCCTCTGGTACATGAACGGTCGCCACGAGGACATCAAGATCGAGAAACCGGAAACCTCCGACACCGACGGTCGTTTCGCCTTTGAGCTGCGCACGGACGAAGACTGGGCCTCGCAAAACCTGCTGGCCGTTGAAGTCCAGGGGCCTGAAGCCAAGCCCGGCGCCGCGCCACAGAAAGTCGAAGCGAAAATCTGCAAACGCAACGTATTCCCGGGCGCCGGTCAACAGACCGCGCAGCTTGGGCAATGAGGTCTGCTATGCGAAATCGAACGATCAAACACCTGCTCGCGCCTTCCCTGCTGACCCTGGCGATGTTCGCCGGGGCCACCCAGGCCGCCGCGCCACTGCGTCCGCCACAGGGCTACTTCGCCCCGGTGGATAAATTCAAGAGCGGCGACAAAAGCGACGGTTGCGATGCGATGCCAGCGCCGTACACCGGGCCGCTGCAATTTCGCAGCAAATACGAAGGGTCGGACAAGGCCCGCGCGACGCTGAACGTGCAGTCGGAAAAAGCCTTTCGCGACACCACCAAAGACATCACCACGCTGGAGCGCGGCACCGCCAAGCGCGTCATGCAGTTCATGCGCGATGGTCGCCCGGAACAGCTCGAATGCACGCTGAACTGGCTGACCGCGTGGGCCAAGGCTGATGCCTTGATGTCGAAAGACTTCAACCACACCGGCAAGTCGATGCGCAAATGGGCGCTGGGCAGCATGGCGTCTTCGTACATTCGCCTGAAGTTCTCCGACTCGCATCCACTCGCGCAGCATCAGCAGGAAGCGCAGTTGATCGAGGCGTGGTTCAGCAAAATGGCCGATCAGGTGGTCAGCGACTGGGACAACCTGCCGCTGGAAAAAACCAACAACCACTCGTACTGGGCTGCCTGGTCGGTGATGGCCACCGCCGTCGCCACCAACCGCCGCGACCTGTTCGACTGGGCCGTGAAGGAATACAAGGTCGGCGTCAATCAGGTCGATGCCGACGGCTACCTGCCCAATGAGCTCAAGCGCCAGCAACGCGCCCTCGCCTATCACAACTACGCCCTGCCGCCACTGGCGATGATCGCCAGTTTCGCCCAGGTCAACGGGGTCGATCTGCGTCAGGAAAACAATTCAGCGCTCAAGCGTCTCGGTGATCGGGTGTTGTCCGGGGTGAAAGACCCGGATGAGTTCGAAGAGAAGAACGGCAAAGAGCAGGACATGACCGACCTGAAAGAGGACATGAAATTCGCCTGGCTCGAACCGTTCTGCACGCTCTACACCTGCGCGCCGGATGTGATCGAGAAGAAACGCGACATGCAACCGTTCAAGACCTTCCGCCTCGGCGGGGACCTGACCAAGGTTTATGACCCGTCTCATGAAAAGGGCAATAAGGGTTCCTGACAGGCGAAGAGCAAAAGCCCCTCACCCTAGCCCTCTTCCGGAGGGAGAGGGAACTGACCGAGGTGGCCATGCGAGTTACGCCGAAATGAAATACCGAGTCGTCGCAGGTTTTGAACAACTCGATTGGCGGCAAAAAGAAATACCGAGTCGATCTCCTTTTCTGAAAATCATGGAGATCAGGCTCCCTCTCCCTCCGGGAGAGGGCGGGGGGTGAGGGGCGCGGTCTGAAGGCCAGCCCCGACCTCAAGCAAACACTGTGTCACCCCTCCACTACCACGGGGGGTTTGGGGGGGCTTTGGCCCTTGACTGTTGGTTCAAACATGGAGAGATCGGGATGGTATTTTCATCCAACGTGTTCCTGTTTCTGTTCTTGCCGATCTTTCTCGGCTTGTACTACTTGAGCGGGCAACGCTATCGCAACCTGCTGCTGCTGATCGCCAGCTACGTGTTCTACGCCTGGTGGCGTGTGGACTTCCTTGCGCTGTTCGCGGCCGTCACGCTGTGGAACTACTGGATCGGCCTGAAAGTCGGCGCCGCCGGCGTCAGGACCAAACCGGCCCAGCGCTGGCTGCTGCTCGGCGTGGCTGTCGACCTGTGCATCCTTGGCTACTTCAAGTACGCCAACTTCGGTGTCGACAGCATCAACGCGATGATGACGTCGGTAGGTCTGGAGCCGTTCATCCTCACGCACGTGCTGTTGCCGATCGGTATTTCGTTCTACATCTTCGAATCGATCAGCTACATCATCGACGTGTACCGTGGTGACACCCCGGCGACGCGCAACCTGATCGACTTCGCAGCGTTCGTGGCGATCTTCCCGCACCTGATTGCGGGTCCGGTGCTGCGCTTCCGCGATCTGGCCGACCAGTTCAACAACCGCACGCACACCCTCGACAAATTCTCCGAGGGCTGCACCCGGTTCATGCAAGGTTTCATCAAGAAAGTCTTCATCGCCGACACCCTCGCCGTGGTTGCGGACCATTGCTTCGCCCTGCAAAACCCGACCACCGGCGATGCCTGGCTCGGCGCGCTGGCGTACACCGCGCAGCTGTACTTCGACTTCTCCGGTTACAGCGACATGGCCATCGGCCTGGGCTTGATGATGGGTTTCCGCTTCATGGAAAACTTCAAGCAGCCGTACATCAGCCAGTCGATCACCGAGTTCTGGCGCCGCTGGCACATCAGCCTGTCGACCTGGCTGCGTGACTATCTGTACATCACCCTCGGCGGTAACCGTAAAGGCACGCTGATGACCTATCGCAACCTGTTCCTGACCATGCTCCTGGGTGGTCTGTGGCACGGCGCGAACATCACTTACATCATCTGGGGCGCCTGGCACGGCATGTGGCTGGCGATCGAAAAAGCGCTGGGCCTGAACACTTCGCCGCGCAGCCTCAACCCGATCCGCTGGGCGCTGACCTTCCTGCTCGTGGTGATGGGCTGGGTGATCTTCCGTGCCGAGAACCTGCACGTTGCCGGGCGTATGTACGGCGCAATGTTCAGCTTCGGCGACTGGTCGCTGTCGGAACTCAATCAGGCCAGCCTGACCGGCCTGCAAGTGGCAACCCTGGTGGTGGCTTACGTAACCCTGGCGTTCTTTGGCCTGCGTGATCTGTACACCAATCAGCCACCGGCCAAGACCAAACCTGCGGTCAACGTCGAGGCCGATGGCCCGGCCACCGCAACGCCTGGAATGATCAAGGCAGCGCCTGGCGAAAACCCGGCGAGCATCCATGAACCTGGCTACACCGTCGGCGTCGAAGCCCAGGTGCAACCGGCCTACTGGACCGCTGACTGGTCGCGCTACGTGATGCGCGGGCTGATCCTGCTGTTGTTCATTGCCTCGATTCTCAAACTTTCGGCGCAAAGTTTCTCGCCGTTCCTTTACTTCCAGTTCTGAGGGATCTGACATGACCCGCTCATTACGCATCTTCTACATCGCCCTGTTCCTGGTGACGCTGTTGGTCCTCGGTCTGTGGTCGGTTCGCAGCTTCTTCGGCTTCAGCACCAACGCCGATGCGACGGTGCTCAACGGCCGCTGGGCCAAAGCGGTGGAAACCCACTACGACGATGAATTTCCGATCAAGCGTCTGGGCACCAACCTCTGGGCCGCGCTGGATTTCAAACTGTTCAACGAAGGTCGTCCGGGCGTGGTGCTCGGTCGCGATCAGTGGCTGTACAGCGACGAGGAATTCAACCCGATCGTCAACGAAGAGCTGAACCTGCAAGGCAACTACGCGCTGGTTGAAGGCGTGCGCCAGACCCTGAAAGACAAAGGCGTGAAACTGGTGATGGCGATCGTCCCTGCCAAGGCGCGCCTGTATCCGGAACATCTGGATGAGGTGAAACCTTCGAGCATCCACGAAAACCTATATCAGGATTTCCATGCTCGCGTTGCCGGCGACAAGATCCTCGCCCCTGACCTGCTCGGCCCGTTGCAACAGGCCAAGCAGAATGGTCAGCAAGTGTTCCTGCGCACCGACACCCACTGGACTCCGGAAGGCGCCGAGATCGCCGCCAACACCCTGGCCAAAACCATTGCCGAGAAATTCCCGCTCAGCGGTGAGCCGCAGCGCTTCGTCACCACGCCGGCCGAGAAAGTCACGCACAAGGGCGATCTGCGTCTGTTCCTGCCGCTCGATCCGCTGTTCGAAAACATGATGCCGGCGCCGGAGCCACTGCAGAAGCGCAACACCGTGGCCGCCGAGCAGCCTGCCGGTGACGACGCCCTGTTCGCCAACAGCGAAGTACCGGTCGCACTGATCGGCACCAGCTACAGCGCCAACCCGAACTGGAACTTCGTCGGTGCGCTGAAGCAAGCGCTGCACAGCGACGTGGTCAATTACGCCGAAGACGGCCATGGCCCGATCCTGCCGATGCTCAGCTACCTGAAAAGCGATGACTTCAAGAACAGCCCGCCACAGGTGCTGATCTGGGAGTTTCCTGAACGATATCTGCCTGTGAACAACGAAATCGGCGACGCCGACCCACAGTGGGTCGCAGAGCTCAAACAAGCCGGCGCCCGCCAACAAAACGTAGCCATCAACACTAAATCCGAGACGCCCGATCGGGCGCAAAACTGAAAGAGAGGTACACCATGACTTTCACTACTACTCCTCGTCGTCTCGCTAAAAGCTTCGCTCTGGTCGCTGGCCTCAGCGTGCTTTCCGTACCTGCCTTCGCCGGTGGCGACGCCGCGCTGTATGGCCCGACCGCACCGAAAGGCTCAACCTTCGTGCGCGTCTACAACGCCAGCAACGCTGAAGTCAGCGCCACCGTCGGCAGCACCAACCTGAGCGACATCGCGCCACTGGCCAGCAGCGATTTCAGCTTCATGCCGGGCGGCGACTACAGCGCCAAGGTCGGCAGCCAGACCCTGCCGGTGAAACTGGCCGGTGACCACTACTACACCCTGGTCAACAACGCTTCCGGCGCGCCGCAACTGATCGAAGAGCCGCCGTTCAAGAACAAGCAGAAATCCCTGGTTCGCGTGCAGAACCTCAGCGACAAGCCGCTGACCCTGAAGACCGCTGACGGCAAAACCGAAGTGGTGCCGAACGTGGCTGCCAAGGGCCGTGGCGAACGTGAAATCAACCCGGTGAAAGTCAGCCTGGCGCTGTACGAAGGAGACAAGAAAGTCGGCGACGTCAAACCCGTCGCTCTGGAGCGCGGTGAAGCAGCAGTGCTGTACGTCACCGGTAACGGCAGCAACCTGTCGCCAGTCTGGGTGAAACGCCCAGTGTCGACTCGCTAATCGCTCGAGCTATCAGCTACTGGCTTCAAGCTGCAAGTGAAGTGCTTCTAACTCACCACTTGCAGCTTGCAGCTCTCAACTGCATTTTATGGAGTAAACATTATGATTCCGGTGATCTTGTCAGGTGGTAGCGGTTCGCGTCTGTGGCCCCTGTCGCGTAAGCAGTTCCCTAAACAGTTCCTGGCCCTGACCGGCGAACACACACTGTTCCAGCAAACCCTGGAGCGCCTGGTGTTCGAAGGCATGGACACCCCCATCGTGGTCTGCAACAAGGATCACCGCTTCATCGTCAACGAGCAGTTGGCCAACCGCAATCTGGAATGCCAGCGCATCCTGATGGAACCGTTCGGCCGCAACACCGCACCGGCCGTGGCGCTGACCGCGATGATGCTGGTCAATGAAGGCCGTGACGAGTTGATGCTGGTGCTGCCGGCCGACCATGTTCTGGAAGACCAGAAAGCCCTGCAACGCGCGCTCGCCCTGGCCACCGTTGCCGCTGAAAATGGCGAAATGGTGCTGTTCGGCGTGCCGGCGACCAAACCGGAAACCGGTTACGGCTACATCAAGTCCACTGGCGATTCGCTGCTGCCGGAAGGCGTCAGCCGTGTCTCGCACTTCGTCGAAAAACCTGACGTCAAGCGCGCCACCGAATACGTCGAGTCCGGCGGTTACTACTGGAACAGCGGCATGTTCCTGTTCCGCGCCAGCCGCTTCCTCGAAGAACTGAAAAAGCACGATCCGGACATCTACGACACCTGCCTGCTGACCCTTGAGCGCAGCCAGCAGGACGCCGACACCGTGACCCTCGACGAAGCCACCTTCGCCTGCTGCCCGGACAACTCCATCGACTACTCGGTGATGGAAAAAACCCAGCGCGCCTGCGTCGTGCCGCTGACCGCTGGCTGGAGCGATGTCGGTTGCTGGTCGTCGCTGTGGGAAGTCAACGAGAAAGACGCCAACGGCAACGTCAGCAAAGGCGACGTGGTCATTCAGGACAGCAAGAACTGCATGATCCATGGCAACGGCAAACTGGTCTCGGTGATCGGTCTGGAAAACATCGTCGTGGTCGAAACCAAAGACGCCATGATGATTGCCCACAAGGACAAGGTTCAGGGCGTCAAGCAGATGGTCAACACGCTCAACGAGCAGGGCCGCAGCGAAACCCAGAACCACTGCGAAGTCTATCGTCCGTGGGGCTCGTACGACTCGGTGGACATGGGCGGGCGCTTCCAGGTCAAGCACATCTCGGTGAAGCCGGGCGCGTGCCTGTCGCTGCAGATGCACCACCACCGCGCCGAACACTGGATCGTGGTCAGCGGCACTGCCGAAGTGACCTGCGACGAAAACGTGTTCCTGCTCACCGAAAACCAGTCGACCTACATCCCGATCGCCTCGGTGCACCGTCTGCGCAACCCGGGCAAGATCCCACTGGAGATCATCGAAGTTCAGTCGGGTTCGTACCTGGGTGAGGACGACATCGAACGCTTCGAAGATATCTACGGTCGCTCCACCCCGATCGAACGCGGCGTGTCGGTCAAAACCATCGCGCAGTGATCGCTCGCTGAAACAAGAAGCCCCGTCCAGCCTACTGCGTCCCCTATCCGCAGAGGGTTGGGCGGGGTTTTTTCTGCTCCGTGTTCAGTCAACAACTCAACGTCGGAACTGCATGGCGAATACAGACAGCGAATCTGCGTTGCGTCGAGCAACGTTTTGCCGGACTTTTACTTGTCCGATGTAGGCATCTGCACGTTTTCGCGGCGACGTTGCCGGACTTTTACCCAATTTTTCCAAGACTGTATTCACTGCATTCTTGTAATGAGCAAGTGTACGGGCCTTAAAGGTGCTCTCATCAGGCGCGCTGCCCATGCTCTCGCGGGAGGACAAACGTCCAAGCAGAACGTAGTCATTAATTTCTTCCTTCGATGCGGCCCGCCCTTCCTCTCCAAAATTCAGATACATAAAGTCGTTTACAAAGTTCAGTGCGTTATTTCTACGCATGGCATGGGCGGCCTCATGAACCATTGTTCGTGCCTGAGAAACCCCGTGGCTACGCTCGATATAACTTTGGCTCACCCATATGAAATTCCCGTCATTGGCCGTATTGAACGCCAATGCATCCGCACCCGGAAGCTGATCGACAAGAACTACTTGCTGGTTGCGCTTGTCCAGCAACATCGTCATGAAAGACTTGATCTCCTGCATATCTGCCAGCAGCAGGGAAGTAAAACTGTCTTTTTCCCCCGCAGACGAGAAGTCATGCTCATCAAACATCATTGTTAAAATTTTCTGCGTGGAGGAGCTTAACGAAGGCTGCGACAACGCTTTCTCCGCATTTGTTACCCATTCAAGTCCTAACTCTAATGCTTCGCTCGTTGCCTCCCTTTGTGTTGCCGGGAATGAATCAAGTCCCTTGGAAATAATTTTAATATTCTTTTTTTTTGCAAAGGATTCCTGTTCATTCAAAACGTCATAACTACTCGTCCCATTTTCGTCATGACGGTTAATCGGGGAGTTCCTTAGCATCCGGAACACATTCAGGCCATCCACAATCCCTGCAGGATCAGGATTCAACCAGCGTTGCAACCAAGGCACGTAATAACGATATCCGTAGTAGTAAAGCCCCGTCGCATCGCGCTCCTTGCCTGAATAACGCACGGTTTTATAACTGACCTCGGGTTCATCGACCCATGCAGTCGCACCGGACGGATAGAAATGTTCGCGACTGATCAGGTTCGCCTCAGCGTCCAGCTCAATACTGGTCGAACCCAGATGATCGCTGAAACCGTATCGGTAGAGATCGTTGCTGCCCGTCGGTGGCGGGCTTTGCCAGTGCAGAACGCGGACACTGTTGAGGCCGGTCTGCACGGTGATGACTTGCAGGCTCTCGCCCGTGCCAGTGTTCGTACGCAACTCCAGCGCTGGCAAATAACGGACTTCCGCGAGCAGGCTGCGTGAATTTGTCAGCGATACCCCCGTTTTGCGTACACGTTGACCGGCGCCATCGTAGAGATAGCATTCACGATCATCGGCGTCTGATCTGCGTGATACGAGCACTACCCAATCCAGCTGATTACGCAGGTTCCATTGCAACTGGCGTCCCTGATCCAGCAACAGCAGATTGCCCCGTGCATCGAAAGCTGCGCCGATCGCTGCCTCATCGGGCGGCACACCATTTCGCCAGGGCAGGCAACGATTGCTGTAGCGCGCGGCCTGCAGATCATGACAGGGATTCTGTTCGCCAACGTGAATCAGCTTCAGCAGATTGCCGCCGGCATCGTAACGATAGTCCTGCGTGTAATTGGCCAGGGCTGTCGGCCCGCCTCCGGCGGCGCCTGCCTCCCAGCCAGAGGCGCGGGACAGCTGATAAAGACTGTCGTAGTGATAACGGCTGATCGGCTCGATGCGCTGGTTGGCGAACCAGCGCTCGGGCAATGCCTGGTCTTCGATACTCGTTACGTTACCCATCGGGTCGTAGGCATAGAGCAGATGCTGCAGCACATTGCCCAGCTTGTCCTGAACGTGGCGCGTGAGCAGGCGGCCGTCTTCGGGTCGATAGCTCAGCGCTGTCAGTACGCCGTTGCCCGCCGTCTCCTGAATGACTTGCCCCTGCGCGTTGTAACGAATATCGCTGACCACCGAATGGCTTTGGGCCTGAAGGTCCAGACGTACATCCACCCCGCGTAACCGCCCGTCCAGCGTCAGCGCGAACACCTGCCGGTGACCACGAGCATCGAGTTGTTCCAGCACAGATTGCAGCGGCGCATGACGCCATTGTGTGGTTGCCCCCTCGCGCTCGAGCAACTTCTGTCGATCGACGATGGCCTCGGGCCAATCCGCCGCGACCGGCTCAAGCGTGAAGTGACGGGTGTTTTCACTGCACTGCCCGGTGATCGCAAACTGCGTGAACAGAACACTGCCTCCCGGATCGTCATGGCGGATCAACTGACCGAACTGATTGCACTGCGCATCACCCGCACCGGGGCGGCCGTAGGCCAAACGTTCTGCACACCGCCGAGGCACGCCGGTGCCCTCTTCGAACACCGCGACCGGGCGCAGCAGATCGTCGTATTCAATTTCGCGGCGTGTGCCGCGGCTGTCCCAGTTGAACAGCGTCTCGCCAGCCAGACCCGGCAACTGGACCTGGACCCCCGCATCGGTGCTGTCCGAGCGCAGCGCACTATCGTTCAGAGCGTGGACTGAGGTGAGACTGGCAGGCGCCTGCGGGTCAGTCGCTTGCAGCGCCCAGAGTCGAGCATCCCATTGTTTGACCGCACGCCCGGCAACGTCGCGCAACGTCCGCTCGATTCGCAGCTCACTGGCCATTCCCGCATCGGCCCGCCAGTAATTGACCGTGAGGATGGCCAACCCGCACGGATCGTTCACGGCAAGCGATGGTGTTTTGCTGTGGATGCCCATAGTGCGTCAACGCCGCTGTGTGCCTTCGTGCATGGGACCAAGCGCGGCCCTGGATGCCTACTGTCAGAAATTACAGTCCCGACCAACGGTGCGCTTGACCGAGTCCCGAATACCCATCGCGCGAAGCCTTCGGTAGGATGGGCTCATTCCCCCCCTGGAGCGCTCAAGCATGTTCATCGGCATCCTGCTGGTCATCACCTGGCTGATTCTGCTGCTGCGCTATCCGGCCAAGGCCTTGCCGGTGTCGGTGGCCGCTGCCATCGGCCTGGGCTTCGTGGCGATGTGGGTGGTGTGGCTGGACAACCGCGAGATCAAGCAACTGGCGCGCCTGGAACTGCGCATGGCTTACGCTCCCGAGCAGTGCCCGGCCGACCGTCCGCTGCAATTGAAAATGAACAATGGCAACGATGTGCCGCTTACCGAACTGCGTTGGCGCATCGCCGCGTACGCGCCCGGCGATACGGTCAACCTGGCCGACAATCAGTACACTGCCCCACGCTATCGCGGTCCTGGCGAACTGCAGCCCGGCGCAACCTGGGAAGACTGCTTGCCACTGCCACCGCTACGCCCCGGCTATCGGCCACAAACCCTGGAATTTCGCGCCGAGCGATTGCAGGGTAGTTTCTCCGACTGACCTGTTTCTTAACTTTCTGCACAAGGAATGCGCTATGCCCGTTGCGTTGATTACCGGTTGCTCCAGCGGCATCGGCCGCGCCCTCGCCGACGCCTTCAAAGCGGCGGGTTACCAGGTCTGGGCCACTGCGCGCCGGGCCGAAGACGTGGCGACTTTAGCCAGCGCTGGCTTCACCGCCGTGCAACTCGACGTCAATGACAACGCTGCGCTGGAACAACTTGGCGAGCGCATCAGCCGCGAGCATGGCGGTCTCGACGTGCTGATCAACAACGCCGGTTACGGCGCGATGGGTCCGCTGCTCGACGGCGGCGTGGCGGCCATGCAGCGGCAGTTCGAGACCAATGTGTTTTCGATTGTCGGCGTCACTCGCGCACTGTTTCCGGTGCTGCGCCGGGCCAAAGGATTGGTGGTGAATATCGGCAGTGTGTCCGGTGTACTGGTCACGCCATTTGCCGGTGCCTATTGCGCGTCGAAAGCGGCGGTACATGCATTAAGCGATGCCTTGCGCATGGAACTGGCGCCGTTCGGTATCCGTGTAATGGAAGTTCAGCCCGGCGCGATTGAGTCGAGTTTCGCGAAAAATGCCGGGCATGAAGCCGAGCAGTTGATCAACGAGCAATCGCCGTGGTTTCCGTTGCGTGAAGGCATTCGGGCGCGGGCCAGGGCCTCGCAGGACAAACCGACCCCGGCCGCAGAGTTTGCTGCGGTGTTGTTGAAGGCCGTGCAGCAGAGCAAACCGCCGCGGTTGATCCGCATAGGCAATGGCAGCCGGGCGTTGCCTTTGTTGGCGGCGATGTTGCCGAAGGGGTTGCTGGAGTCGACTTTGATGAAGCGCTTCGGCTTGCGCGCAAAACTCTGAGGCCGCGTTGCTCCCATCGCCAGCAGGCTGGCTCCCACAGGAATTCCCGGGTCGCTGAAATCCCCGTGAGAGCGAGCCTGCTCGCGACGGGGGATGACTCGGTCTGTCAGAGGTCCGCGGTGGCTTGGTTCACCACCACCGTGCAAGTAATCCCCGCCGCCAGCAACACCCCTTCCGGCACCTCATCAATGTGAATCCGCACCGGCACCCGTTGGGCCAGGCGCACCCAGTTGAACGTCGGGTTGACATCGGCGATCAGCTCGCGACTTTCCGGGTTGTCACGGTCGTAGATGCCGCGTGAAATGCTCTCCACATGGCCCTTGAGCACTTCGCCGCTCATCAACTGCATATCGGCCTTGTCGCCGACTTTCACATGCGGCAGTTTGGTCTCCTCGAAGAAGCCGTAGACCCAGAACGAATTCATGTCGACCACGGCCATTTTCGCCTCGCCGATACGCGCATAGTCGCCGCGATGCACGTTGAGGTTGGTCACGTAGCCGTCCACCGCCGCGCGCACTTCGGTGCGTTTGAGGTTGAGTTCGGCGGCTTCCAGTTGCGCTTGCGCGTGTTGATAATCGGCGAGTGCTGCGTCGGCGATGTTACTCGCGTCGTCGCGGTTTTCCTTGGAGATCACCAGATTGTCGAGGTCGGCCCGGCGATGCGCGTTGACCTTGCGCATCTCCCATGTCGACTTGCGCGCAGCGACCAGCGACTGCGCCTGTTTCACTGCGATGCGGTAATGCTCGGGGTCGATGCGCATCAGCAGATCGCCCTTCTTCACCAACTGATTGTCACGCACCGGCACCTCGACCACTTCGCCGGTGACATCGGCGGCGACATTGATGATGTCGGCGCGGACGCGGCCGTCGCGAGTCCACGGCGTGTTCATGTAGTGCTGCCACAACGTGCGGCCGATCCACAGCGCCAGAGCCAGCACCAGCAGGGTTGCGAGCAGGCTGAAAAACTTTTTCATCAATGCCTTCTTTTAGCGAGAGTCAACGGTAAACCGTCAGCGCCATCGCGCCGAACAGACAGGTAAACAGGCTCAGACGCAGCAGCGCCGGGTGCCAGAAAAAGCGGTACAGATCGAACCCCGAAAGAAACCGGTCGAGCGCCCAGGCCAGCGCCGCAGCAATGAAAAACATCAGTGTCATGGTCGGCATGTACACGCCGTGGAAAGCGATTTCACGAGGCACGGGCAGGTCCTTCGGGGCGGGCGATGGCGTATTCGGCGAGCGGAGATTGCGGGTCGAGCAGCGAGGTGCGGATGAAGTGCAGATAGCTCTTCACCCGCCGCAGCGCCGAGGTATCGAAGTGTGGCGCGAACGGCTCGTCGGTGGCCGCGACGCGGCTGATCGCATGGTCGACGGCAACCAGCGCACGCTCCAGATTGCTCGAGTTGGGTTGCAGAAACAGCCGCACCAGCGCCCGGCCCATCACGCGGATTGCCTGACGCCACGGCTGCGATTCGGCGTAGGCCGGATGCACCGGCAGAATCGCCTGTTCCTTGCGCAGTTCGATGATCGCGTGACCGACTTCCAGCACTACGAACATCCAGCGCAGCAGATTTTGCTGCACCTTCGGCTGGCCGGCGGCGAGACCATAGGCCTGATGCAGCAAGTCGCGGGTGCGGCTTTCGAAACTCGAGGCCAGGCCTTTGAGTTTGCCGCTGATCGCGTAGACCACTTGTTCGCGCAGATCCTGCTCCAGCCGTTGCCACAACCAGCGACTGTTCGGCGGCAGAATAATCGCCCCCGCCGCCGCGCAGACGAGCATGCCCATGACCATGGCGATGTAGTCGTTGATGAAGTTGTAGGGGTTGTAGATCGTCAGGTTGTCCGGCACTGATCCGGTGCTGAAAAAGATCAACAAACCGAGGCCGACCCCAGCATATTGGGGCCGCGAGGTGAGGAACGAACCGAGCACGATCACCGGGGCGAGCATCACGCACAGCAGTGGGAAACCGTCGATCAGCGGGAACAGGAAAAACATCTCGACGAAGCCGACCAACGCACCAAGAAACGTCCCGCAGGCCATCTGGAACGCCATGCGTTTGGGGTTCGGCGTCGCTGCGGACAAGCCCACGGTGGCGGCGGCAATCAGGGTCATCGTCGCGCCACTTGGCCACGCGGTGGCGACCCAATAACTGCCCAGCAACAGCAGAATGAACGAAGCCCGAATCCCGGAAGCGGCGGCCGCCCACCAGTTGGTCTGCGGTGTGAACGGCTCGTCCCAGCGCTCGCGTTCGTGGCGGTGCTCGGCGAGGGAGGCATGGGTCTGGGCGTAGCCGTGCAGGTCATCGACGAAGCGATAAAGCAATTCGTACGCGGTGTGGAAATCCAGTTGTTCGGCCTCGCTTGGCGCGGTCTCCTGAAACAGCCCGCGCAGGGTGCGCACCCGCGCCGGCAAACCTTCCTTGTAGATCGCCAGCGCTGTCGCCAGACGTGCGGCATCGGGGCTGGTCAGGGCACGGCCGCTGAAACCGTCGAGCACTTCGGCAAGGTCCTGCAGACCCGGTTTGATCGCCGCGACCACATGTTCCTCGCCATTGCCGCGCAAGCGTTCAAGCAACTGGTGCAGGGCGTTGAAGCGCGTGGTGACGCCCATGAATTCGCTGTTCAAACGGCTCAGCCGACCATTGCGCCGGCGCATGTGCGGGTCTTCGAACACAGTCACGCTGCGCAGCCCTTCCAAGCCCACGGCTTCGGCAATGAAGCGCACGTTACTGGCCTCGAAGGCTTCGGCCTGGCTGCGCCCGCGCAGGCCGTCGGTGACGAACAGGGCAAACACCCCGAAGCGCTGATACAAGGCATTGCGCATGGCGGCGCTGGCAGTCTGCGGCAGGATCGCCGCGCTGATCAGGGTGGCGCAGAGAATCCCCAGCGAGATCTCCAGCACACGCCACACTGCCGCCATGAACGCGCCGTCCGGGTGCGCCAGCGCTGGCAAACCGACCATCGCCGCGGTGTAACCGGCCAGCACGAAACCGTACGCGCGAAAGTTACGGCAACGCGCCGCACCGGCCGAGCAGATGCCGACCCAGATCGCCAGCGAGCCGAGGAACAATTCGGTGTTCTGCGCAAATAAAGCGATCAGCGTGACCATCATTGCCGACCCGGCCAGTGTGCCGAGAAAGCGATAAAAACTCTTGGCGAACACCTGACCGCTCTGCGGCTGCATGACGATGAACACGGTGATCATCGCCGTGCGCGGTTGCGGCAGTTCCAGACGCATCGCCAGCCACAAGGTCAGGAACGCGGCGATCAACACCTTGAAAATGTAGACCCAGGTCACGCCATCGCTGCGCGCCCAGTCAAAGAAACCGCGGCGCCATTCCAAGGCGTAGAGCCAGCGTATGCGAGCGGGCAAAGGCGTCATTGGTAGTACTCAAAATAATCAGGCAAAACGCGGCCCCTGCAGGAGTGAGCCTGCTCGCGATAGCGATTTCACATTCAACAAATCTGTCGGCTGATACACCGCTATCGCGAGCAGGCTCACTCCTACAAGGGGATGTGTGTTCAACGCAGCAGTGCCGGGGTTTTCGGCGCCAGGGTCTGCTCGGCACTTGGCACATCGCTGCCGGCACCGAGGCCACCGCCCAACGCCGTCACCAGTTCGGCATGTGCACTCAACCGCGCCGCCTGCACCTGCTGTTGCACCTGCTGCTGTTTGAACAGCAAGGTCTGCGCGTTGAGCACGTTGAGGTAATCGGTGAGGCCGCGCTGGTAAGCGATCATCGCGATGTCGTAAGTCTTCTGCGCCGTGGCCACCGACTCGGCGGCGAAGCCCTGCTGCTTGTCCATCGACTCGCGGCGGATCAACTGGTCGGAGATGTTTTTCAGCGCGTTGATCAGCGTCTGGTTGTAGTGCGCCACGGCAATGTCGTAACCGGCCGAGGCTTCGCCCAACTCGGCTCGCAATCGCCCGCCATCGAAGATCGGCAATGAAATCGCCGGGCCGACGTTGTAGTTGAGCTTCTTGCCAGTCAGAAACTCCAGCGCGCCGCCACCGGTGGCCATGTAACCAAGGCTGCCGACCAGATCGACGTTGGGGTAAAAACCGCCATGAGCGACATCGATGCCGCGCGCCTGCGCCGCCACTTGCCAGCGACTGGCGACCACGTCGGGACGCTGGCCGAGCAGTTCGGCGGGCAAGGCCGAAGGCAATTTCAACGCTGCACCGAGCGACAGAGTTGGGCGCTGCAATTGCGCGCCGTCACCCGGTCCTTTGCCGGCGAGCGCGGCAATCTGATTGCGACTCAGGGCGATCTCTTCGTCCAGCGCATCGAGCTGGCGATGGGTTTCCGGCAACGGCGTTTCGGCCTGGCTGACTTCGAAGTGCGTGCCGATGCCGCCGTCCAGGCGTTTCTGCGCCAGATCGACAATCTGCTGTTGCTGCGCCAGCGTCGCCGCGACGATGTCGCGCTGGGCGTAATGCAGCGACAGCTCGATGTAGGCGCGCACGATGTTGCTCTGCAATTCCAATTGCGCCAGCCGCGCCTCGGCGACGCTCATGTGCGCCAGATCCACCGCGCGCTCACTGGCATTGCTTTCACGGCCCCAGAGGTCGAGTGCATAGCTGAAACCCAGCGCGGCGTTGTTGTCCCAGGTCGTCGTGTTGGCCAGCTCGCCGGGGCCATAAAACTGATCCGTCGGCCAATTGTGCCGTTTGAGCGTCGACTCGCCATTGACCTGCAACGACTCGGCCGCCTCGGCGACACCGGCCAGCGCCTTGGCCTGGCGCACACGCGCGGCGGCCATGGCCATCGTCGGGCTGCCTTGCACGGCGAGGTCGATCCAGTGGTTGAGTTGCGGGTCGCCGTAGGCTTGCCACCACTGTGCAGTGGGCCAATGCGCATCTTTGGCGGCGTGGGCAATGGCCTCGTCGGTGGCCAGCGAATTGGCCGCCAGTGCCTCGCTGTGCGGGGCGATTCCTTGCGTTGAGATGCAGCCGCCAAGACCCAGGGTGAAAGCCAGAACACTGAGCGACAAAAGCGCTCTGTTGATGCGACGCGGCACAGCTGCGAATTCCTGAAAAGGGGATAAACCGGGACTGTGTGGTAGCGAGACTGCTCGCGAAAGCAGCACTTGGGTTCGGACTGAACAACCGGCCTGTGCGCCTCGACTGTCACAACGGCGCAATTCTAGGGGGGCGCCTTTACGGCGATAAGCTGGGTTTTCTGTGAATCTTTGTTACGGTTAACGCGATAATCCTTAAGTCTGGGGTCTCAGCCCCTGAAACTTCGTGTCACAATTTGCCATCTCCCTTGAGAGCACCCCATGGACACTTTGCAAAACATGCGCGCCTTCAGTTGCGTCGCCGAAGCCGGCAGCTTCACCGCCGCGGCAGTGCAACTCGACACCACCACCGCCAACGTCTCGCGCGCGGTTTCCAACCTCGAAGCCCACCTGCAAACCCGCCTGCTCAACCGCACCACGCGGCGCATCGCCCTCACCGAGGCCGGCAAACGCTACCTGCTGCGCTGCGAGCAGATCCTCGCCTACGTCGAGGAGGCCGAGGCCGAAGCCAGCGACGCCCACGCCCGCCCCGCCGGGCAGTTGAAAGTGCACACCATGACCGGCATCGGCCAGCACTTCGTCATCGACGCCATCGCCCGCTATCGCAAGACCCACCCGGACGTGACCTTCGACCTGACCATGGCCAACCGCGTGCCGGACCTGCTCGACGAAGGCTATGACGTGTCCATCGTGCTCGCCAGCGAACTGCCGGATTCGGGTTTCGTCTCGCAACGCCTGGGCATCACCTACAGCATCGTCTGCGCCTCACCGGCCTACGTAAAAGCCAACGGCGCCGCGCAAAAACCCAGCGACCTGCTCAACCACGCCTGCCTGCGCCTGGTCAGCCCGGTGATCCCCCTGGAAAAATGGGCCTTCGACGGCCCGGACGGCCAGGAAATGGTCACGATCAACAGCTCGCCGTTTCTGGTGAACTCCGCCGACGCCATGAAAACCGCGATCATCAGCGGCATGGGCGTGGGCGTACTGCCGGTGTACGCCGCCATCGAAGGCTTGCGCAACGGCACGCTGGTGCGAGTGATGCCGAACTACCGCTCGCAAGAGCTGAACCTGTATGCGATCTACCCGTCGCGGCAGTACCTGGATGCGAAGATCAAAACGTGGGTCGAATATCTGCGCGGCTCGTTGCCGGAAATATTGGCAGCGCATCAGGCGGAACTGGCGGCGTATGAGTTGAGCGGAAGTCTGGCTGGCGCACGGGTTGCGAACTGATCTTCAGACGTATCGCGTTAGATCATCGCTGCTGGCGAAACTGGCAGTGAATCGGATGCGGGATAATCACGAAATCCACCAATACCACGTACAACTGAAAAGCCCCTCACCCTAACCCTCTCCCGGAGGGAGAGGGGACTGACCGTGGTGACTTGGAGAGATACGCCAACTTGGGATACCGAGTCGTACTCAAGTTCTGAACGGCCCACGAATCGGCTCCCTCTCCCTCGGGAGAGGGCTGGGGTGAGGGGCAGCCACACCACAAAACCAGAGCCAGCCGCCACGCTTCTAACCACTCAACAATGAGCGTTAGCTCGCGTGCTCTTGATCTTGCCTAACCGGCGACATCGGAAGGCTGAGTGGAGGGATTGATCCGGGCGTGGGAGCGCAGCGACCGTACGACGAAGTCGTACACAGCGGAAGTAGGTGCAGCGAAGCAA